>JANNSF010000254.1:0-3651 GCA_031402315.1 bacterium
ATGGCGTCAAAATGAAGGGGTTATTGTGTATTGTATGATAACTTTCTATTGCGTTTCCCATCACTACTCTAACCTCCATTTAAGGTCATTCTTTGGATCATCAAAGTTCATATGGATAACTCCGTTCTTGAAGCTTATCGGAGGGTTTTCAAATCCACGAAAACTTGGTGAGTCAGTTCCCATCAGGTCATCGTAGGCATTCTGAGAATCCTTTATTATGTCTGTCGCATTGCGCTTTGCTATACTCAACTTAGGTCGCACTTGATCAAGAACATTTTCAGAGAATTCCTCGTAACGGTCCGGAGAAACTTGATAATCTCTAAAATCCTTCAATACAGTGTGACTTGCGTAAAGATAATCCTCAATTGCCTTGGGTATTACGCTATTGTAGTTAATCTCAACGATCTTGCTTACAAAAAGCTGATCATTTCTTGATTGTATTTCTTGTATTTCTTGAGAATCTGTTTTTCGATATTTAGTCGGAAACTGCCTTGTATCCTTACAATACTGCGCAGTAAGTTCTCTTATTTTTTCTGTAAACTCGTTGTTTGTTATCTCCCAACCACTATCAGATTTCTTAGAGATAACGTACCCTAATAATGCGTTGAGGTAGTCTTCACATTTTGAATTAAGCACGTGGTTTGCGTGCTTGTCTTTCAATTGACCATAAATATTATCTATGTCCGGACTTCCATGAGCGATAATAAATTTCGAAACGACTTTCTTGCATTTTTGTGCACGTGATTGATCAAGAATATAGCCACTATACTCCGATGTCGCACTCGTGCCTGCTGCCGCTTCTTGTATTTTATTTAGTATGTTGAGACGGCCATCAACATCGGAAGTGTTCCATGTTTGCAACAATGACGTTACCCCAATCTCTTGGGTTGTCAACAAAACTAACGACACGTATTGATCAACATCAAAGCCATCATGCATCCAATTGTAAAGTGTTTTCCAAAAATTCGGATGGTTGTCCGTTAATTTATCATGATAGTGTTTGACTTCTAATTGCTGAGAAGCGCTTACTGTTACATCACCATATTGTTCGATATATAATTTCTGACCAGAGCCCATCTCAAAACACCTGTGAAGTGCAATGTAGAATTGATAAATAATTCCTCGAACCGAAGAGCTGGCATTGTTCGCCAATTTAACGTTCACAAACCCTCCGTGGAAGTGAGAAATGATATATCGCTATCATCCACCCTGATCTGTGCCGTCATCAACTGATGAAGAAGCGTACGGAAAAGCTCACTTAACTTATCGCGCTTTCTTCCATGCATCTCCATCTTTTCAGACAGTAAATTCAATGCATTTGCGATATCCTTTTGCTCAGCATGCGATGGAAGTGGAATCAACCGACTCCCTAGCACTTCTTTACTCAATCGCTGACGGCCAGTTGTGCCATCCATCTTACCGGCTAAATCGGAACGGACTGCTGGATGCAAGAGATAATGAAATAGAAAAAACTTGTCACTAACGTCCGTGACCTCTTGAATTGGGATAACCTCAGTAGTTGCATACCCAAACGGCCTATTCCAATCGACTATGGCTTGTTTCCCGTTCTCAAAAGAAGGGGTTATTTTCGCGATCAGTAGGTCGCCGTTTTCAATATACGTTCCACTTGTAAGAGCTGAACCTAGTCGTTCATCGAAATCTGAAACATAAATGCGACCTTTGGGAATGGTCTCCATTGGCAAAAAGGCGACTTTGTCCTTGTCGGCGACTACCAAACCACGTGGCTTTTTCGTAAAGTTATACGCTTCATCCAATCTCACCACTTTCCAACTCTTCGGCACGGGCCCGATTTCGGTTTCCTTTTGCGGCTCGCCGTGCAAACCTTCGGTAAAAAGCTTGTGCATCAGAGTTTTCTTAAGCTCCGAAGTCAGTACGACCAGCCGCTCCTGCTGCTCGATGGCCTTCTGCACCAATCCCAAGACCCTGGCAATTTTACCCTGTTCAGAAAAATTTGGGTATGGGATAGGCAATTCGCTCAGTTTAGACTGGGAGAGATTTGGTATCGTAGTCACATTGCCACGCCCAAAATAGACGTTTCCAATCTCAAAGGCATACCACAACCAATAAAGAAAAAATTCAGGATCGGCATTATTATCCCGAACCCGTGCACGATGCAAATGATTCTGGTAATAACAACGCTCAACATGATTTCCCCAGAGTGCCGTCCTGCCTATATCGCCGCCTTCACAAATGAGTAAATCACCAATTTTGAGCGTCAGCCTGCTTTGTTCTGTCTCACTAAAGCTCATTTTATCGAGATCAGCCAGGTCCAGACGACCCCAAAAAACGTTACGAGTTCTTAAAAAAGGAAATTGGTTTTTCCCAACGCGATTCTTTTTGGAAACCTGCTTTCCCTGCTGAACGGCGAAAAGAGAATCAAAGCGCTTTACATCCCAACTTTCAGGAAGCTCGCCAAGTTCTGTTGATGACATAGATTGACTATTCGACATTAATAGCCTTAAGGATCGATTTGAGTTGTACATCCGTCGTTAGAGTTTCTTTTCCCAACATTTCCAATTCCTCCATAATCTCCCCAATTGGCCTGTACTCCTCGCCCGCGCCTGTATGAATGTAGCGGCTCGGAGAAATATTGAAGTCGTTTTTTGCAAGTTCTTCATGCGTGACGATGCGGGAATACTTCTCCTTTTCCTTCCATGCGGTGAAGGTTTTTGCAATCCGCAGAATAGCGTCTTCGGGGATATAGTTTTTAGGATCGCCTTTGACGAAGTCGAGGCTGGCATTGAGCAGAAAGAGTTTCCCTTGACGTGATTTCGGCTTCGACCGATTCATCACGATGATGATACCTGGCGCAGATGTATTATAAAACAGATTTTCAGGCAGATAGATTACGCCTTCGATGAGGTCTTGCTCGACGAACCATTGGCGGACTTCTTTTTCTTTATTAGAATTGGCATTGCCGCTCCCGCGCGAGGCCGCACCCGTGTCGAGTACGACGGCCGCACGGCCACCCGGCTTTAGGCTGGCTAAGATATGCTGCATCCAGCCCCAGTCGGCTTTATTACCCGGGAAACCCGCGCCTTTGGGAAAACGGTCGAGTTCGTCCGCATCGTAATCGGTTTCTTTAAACTCCGTTTGATTCCACATCGGATTGGCGACGACCCGGTCAAACGTCTGTAAGCGATTGCCTTTTCGGAATTTCGGTTTCCGAAATGTATCGCCGATCTGAATTTCGCCCTCCATGTCATGAATAATCATATTCATATTGGCCATGGCCCACGTGCCGGGCTCGTTTTCCTGACCGTAGAGCTTAGCCGGAGCAAATTTTTTGCGAGACCTTTGATCCATAAGCTCCTGAAGCACGAGTTCGCACTTGATCAGAAGCCCTGCAGAACCGCAGCACGGGTCGTAGACTTCCATGCCAGGCTCGATCTCCATGATACGCGCCATCACCAGTCCGACTTCGGCCGGTGTATAGAATTCGCCCGCGCTTTGTCCGCTGCCTTCGGCAAACTTGCGAATCAGATATTCATAGCTCCGTCCGATAATATCGCCTTCGACATCACTTAGCCCCAGACGTTTGGCGCTGATCTCTTCGATCAGGTTGGACAAACGGTCATCGTCGATATCGCGCTGACTGTGGGTCGTGGCATTGAAGTCCACGCGGTCGAT
>JANNSF010000255.1:0-13740 GCA_031402315.1 bacterium
CTGAGAATCTCGGAAGCGCGATTTGTTCCGCCCACGTAGGCCGCTAAATCAGAATTGGTAAGGCCAAGCTGTTCCATACGAAACCGAATGGCGGCAATCGGATCGGGAGGCAGAATAGGATATCGCTTCGCTTCAAATGCCTCAACGAGCGTCGTTAGAATTTCAAGCCTATCTCCACTGGGCGTTCCTGGTTTTGAATTCCAAAGGGCTTCGATCATTTTGAGAGCATTCCGGTGATCTCGAATATTATGAATGGGTTTAAGGTTCATGACTATATCTCCTTCGCATCAATTTTGTCATACTCCGTGTGCGTGCCAATAAATCGTATATAGACGATCTGAAAATCAAATTTAACAGCAACTACAACCCGATATTCATTTCCTTTGATATTAAATACGATCCGATCATTACCAACGATACTTGCATGACGATACATCGCTTTTACATCATGAAACGAGCGCCATTTTGATTTTTTAACTTCATAGTACCATGCGCGTAAAGGTTGCTCCGAATTCGGATGCTTTATCCAAAAATCCTTAAGTGCCTTTATGGCGATAATGCCCCGACATGGGCTATTACATCATCGCTCTCACCGTCCCCAAAACGAGTCCGATTACAAACCCCGCGAAAGCGCCATTGACACGAATCCATTGCATGTCGTCGTACGTACGTTCTTTGAATTGATTCTTAATTTGCTCCGGACTCAAGCGCGACAGGTTTTCTTCGACGATCCCGGCAATCTTGTGGTGATGCGATTCCAGCCAATCTCCGATCATCACCCGGCCGCGCGCGTTGAGCGCCTCGCGCCAGTCGCTCTGAATTTTCTTTTCCACCGTGGTCCACGTTTCATCCAGAAATTGATTGAGCCGATCGTCGGGATTTTCTGCCGCATTTTGCAAATATTTCTCAAATCCCGAAAGCGCGTTCGTAATCCACGAATCTAAATTGCCGGTGACTAGTTTGACCGTCTCCGTCTCGATCCATGATTTCTCTACATTGAGTTCCCATTTCGATTTCGCTTCCAGAGCCGTACCGATAATTTTCTGACGCAGCGGATGCGATTCGTCCGATTCAATGTCTCTCAGAATCGCAGAAATTTTGACCACGATTTTTTCTGTCAATTCCTCCGCGTCGAAAAATATTTTTCCAAAAAATCCCTGCTCCGCTTCGATTTTGGTGCGAATGAGATTTGACGTCTCCGGCGAAGTGACCCATGCCGTCAGACGGTCGGCCGCCTTTGGAATGATCGCGTGAAGAACATTTTCTGTTTTTTCGCGGGACACGTTTTTTGAAAATGCCTTCAAACGGGCCGACTCACTCCACCACGACTCGACTTCTTTACTTAGAAATTCCTTCACCTTCACGTCCTGGAGTCTTAGCGCTAATGCGTTCAGAAGCTTTTTCTTTACAGCCGGATATTCATCCGAAGTGCGAAAGCTTCTCATCCACGATACCACACCATCGACAAGATCAAATTTTTCAAGAAAACGATTGAGGCTTGCCGGCGACAGCCATTCCTCCGCAACAAGTTTACCCGCACCTTTCGCAATTTCCTTTTGCTTACGCGGAATGATGCCCGACGCCGGAATGATTTTTACATTACCAATTTTGATTTCATCGAAAATCATTTTCACCGCCAGCCAATCGGCCGCGCCGCCAACCGTTCCGGCCTCAAATCCGGATTGTATGATGAAAAGCGCCGTGCTAGAATCGCCCCAAAGCAATGTCAGAAGCCATCCGGTCAGCATGACGATGAAGGATAGCTCGCCTTTATGACGAATAAGATAATTCATCTAAAGGATTCCCTCGATTTCTTTCCAGATTTCAAATTCAATGGCATCCGGTGTTTTCATCCCGTCGATAATTCGGAATCTCGATTCTTGTTTGGCCAAAACCAGATAGCCTTGACGAACACGATCAAAAAAAGTATGATTTTCTTTCTCAATTCGATCTTCTTCCCTGGCTCCACGCCGGCGGCATGCTTCATCCCATGCGAGATCGATAAAAAAAGTTAGGTGCGGTTTTAGCGATCCTACCGCAAGTTCATTGGCGTGACGAATCAAATCAAGATCAATTCCGCGGCCGTAACCCTGATAAGCGGTCGTCGAATCAAAAAATCGATCCACGATCACGACGCGACCTGCTTCAAGCGCAGGTATGATTTTTTCCGTGACCAATTGAGCCCGGGAGGCCTCGTACAAGAGAAGTTCGGCCATCGGTGTTATCGCAACGTCGGTGTGCAGGACCAGGTCACGAATTTTTTCCGATACGGTCGTGTCTCCGGGTTCGCGAAATGTAAGTACCGATTTACCGGCCTTTTCAAGCCGCGTAGTTAGTCGTTTTACCTGGGTGGATTTACCCGAACTGTCAATGCCTTCAAACGAAATAAGTTTACCGCGCAAAAGATATTCTCCCAATATTTTATCGAATGTAAACGTCGATCCATTTTTTTCCAAAGGAATTTTCAGATAACATGTCTGTAACAATTCTATAATGTTGGCATAATATTCAATACGTATTATCTTTATCAGAATTTGATTTTTATGTTACCTTTTTGTTTCGGAATTAAAATGCGTTACACATTTCTTTTATGTCTCACGATCTCCTCCCTGGCCTTTACCCAAGGAAAAATAATCGGTTTGATCTTAGACGCAAAAACGAAGGATGTCGTTGTGGGCGCGTCCGTGCAGGTTTTGGAATCAAAGCGCGGCATGGTGACCGGCCTCGAGGGTAAATTTCAATTTGATAATCTTGACGCGGGAACGTATCGCTTGCAAATCAGTGCCTTAAGCTATGCACCCTTAATTAAAACCGATATAATCGTTACCAATAATAAGCCCGTATTTGTCAGTATCGAACTCGAACCGGATGCCATACAAGGTGAAGAAATCGTCGTAACGGCAGGATATTTTGCCGAAGCGAATAAAACCCAGACCAGCACAACCAACCTGTCACGAGAAGAAATTCGCCGGTTCCCCGGCGGCGGTGAAGATGTGATTCAAACGGTTGCCACGCTTCCCGGTGTGGCCGTGCGGGGAAGCGGCGGGCGTAATGACCTCCTTGTTCGCGGTGGAGGGCCTTCGGAAAATATCTATGTCGTCAATGGGATGGAGGCGCCGAATATTAATCATTTTTCCACGCAAGGCGCATCGGGCGGTGCTTTGAGCTTTGTCAATCTGGATTTCGTTGATAATGTGAGTTTTTCCAGCGGCGGATTTGCGGCGCGCTACGGTGACAAAATGTCATCGGTGACTAATCTGACAACACGGCCCGGTCGAACGGATCGTATAGGCGGAAAGGCTTTGATTTCTGCATCGCAATACGGGGCCAATGTCGAAGGACCACTCGGTAAAAATGGAGACTTTATCGTATCGGCCCGGCGGAGCTATCTGGATTTGCTTTTCAAGGCACTGGGACTCGGCTTTATTCCAAATTATACGGACTTCAATATTCTGGGCAATTACGAAATCACGCCCAAAGACCGTATTCGAATATTGAGCCTCGTGGCGATCGACTACGTTGAAAAAAACAATGACAAACGGGAAAATCGTATTTTTAATTCCACTCTACTGGACAACGAACAGTATATCAGCATTTCCGGTATCAATTACGTCCGCACGCAACCCAATGGATACTGGGACATTACCGCCAATACAAATGTGACCGCGTACCGCTTTGCACAAAGCGATACCAATCTTGTCAAATATTTTTCCAGCGACTCACGCGAAATTGAATACGTGGCGAAAGTCCAGCGCTACTGGATATTGAATAAAGGGCTTGGACTCCTCACAGGCTTCGATAATAAGTGGATCCACACGAAAAATAATACACAATTCGGCTCGACAATCATTGACCGCGAAGGTAATTCGATTCCGATCGACAGCCTGGGCATAGCACCGCAAACAAAAAACAGTCCGTCCTTTCGGAAATTCTCCGCGTTCACCGAAGCCGATTGGGTCATCACAAAAAAAATTGAATTCAATCTCGGGGTCCGCCTGGATCATTTTTCCTATCTTGATCGCCGGAATTACATCGCGCCGCGGGTGACTGCCAAATATTCCTTTACAGAAAAATGGAATTCAAAACTCAGTATCGGGCGCTATTACCAATCCCCGTCCTACGTGTGGGTTGCGAATCCGGCCAATCGTGCTCTGAAAGCATTAGCCAATGACATGCTTATTGGCGGCAGTGACTATACGATAAAACCCGACACCAAAATCGGCGTGGAAGCTTATTACAAGCGCTATCGTGACCTGCCGTCGGGCACGACTCGGGGGGTGGATGATTATTTTGTCACGACTGCCACTGGAACAGGTTTTGGTGGCCGCGAAGATAATTTTGCCTCCTTTGGTTATGCAACTCTGAAATCAAGCGGTTCCGGGCGTGCTTTCGGACTCGAGATTCTTTTGCAAAAGAAATTTTCTGATACTCCGTACTACGGACAAATGAGTGTGACGATCGGTAAAAGCGAACTCACGGCTGCAAATGGAAAAAGTTATCCAAATCCATTTGATCAGCGCTTCATTCTGAATATCGGCGGCGGCTACAAATTTAACAATCGATGGGAAGTCAGCGGAAAATTCCGCTATTTCACCGGATCGCCGTATACGCCGACTTACCGTCCGAGCGACAATCCAAAAAACACAACAACCACGCAAAATTTGCCGGATGAATATCTTTCCAAACGTTTGCCGGCCGGTCATCACCTCGATTTGCGGGTTGATCGCTTTTTTAATTACAACCAATGGCGTCTCATCGTTTTTGCCGATGTGCAGAATGTGTATGGTTACAAGCAGTACACTATTCCATCCTACGATTTTTCAAAAGACCAGGTCAACAAGCGGGAGGAACTTGGAATATTTCCTTCCATCGGCATTAGCGCAGAATTCTAAAATTGGCAAAACCCCGAATCCCGCAATAGACGGAGGGCGTTTCCTCACGTTCCATAGAGTCACACCTCACCGCACGCAACCGCTGAATCGATGATTTAAACTGACTTTCTCAATCCCTTAGTTTTGAGCCTTGTCCAGGGGATCTCCACTGGAGTCCTGTGGGCCTGTGGAGGCGTCTTGATCAAGTGACGTCTTTGGCTCGAGGGGATTGTATGCCTAACGGGATTTTCAAGAACGCCTGAAAGTTTGTTAATGAACCATGATGAATATCATGGTAAATTGAATGGAATATTGTAACTTCATGAAGTTTGGCGATTGACGCCAAATCCACATCTATCCGGAGGACTTCTCATGAGGACTCTTCTTAAGGGCATGTTGCTGGTCTGCATGTCTTTTTCCCTTTTTAGCCAAGAAAAGTACACACTAAAAAATATTTCCTATCAGCCCGGCCAGAAACTTTTCGTCGGTCTTGAAGGCAGTAATCTCGGGGCGCCGCTTCGGATTCAGGTCACCGATGCCTCCGGAAAACCGGCCGTTGGTGTGCCCGTCTTATTTGAACTCATCGAGAAACCCGGTAAATCACATAACGAAGCTTTGGGCAAACCCGTTTGCATAACCGATGCGGAAGGTATCGCCGAAAATTCTTTTGTTCTTGGCGATCAGGCCGGCGATTATATAATAATTGCCCGTGCAGAAAGCATGGTCGGTGATACTCCGCATATCCTGGTTCGCGCACAACGCACGATGTGGTGGCTATTCCTCGCCATCGGACTCTTCGGCGGACTGGGAATATTTCTTTACGGAATGAATCTTGGTTCAACCGGTCTCCAAAAAGTTGCGGGCGACCGATTGCGTTCCATCCTGAGCGCGCTGACGAGCAATCGATTTATGGGCGTGGGGCTGGGCATCGTGATCACGGCCATCGTACAAAGCAGTTCCGCCACCTCGGTCATGGTGGTCGGTCTGGTCAGTTCGGCACTGATGACGCTGCAGCAGGCGATCGGTGTTCTCATGGGCGCTCATATCGGCACGACGATCACGGTACAACTCATTGCCTTCAATGTTTCCGATTATTCTCTCCTGCTGGTCGGAGCGGGATTTTTGACCACGCTGATTACAAAACGAAAAGTCTACATCTATACCGGTGAAATTATTTTGGGGTTTGGATTTATTTTTTTCGGTATGGCCGTCATGTCAGAAGCGATCACTCCTTTGAAGTCGATGCCCGCTTTTGTTCATTGGCTGATCAAATTTGGTGAAAGCCCGGTACTCGGCATTCTAGCGTCCACCGCCTTCACCGGAATCATCCAAAGTAGTGGCGCGACCATCGGTCTATGCGTCGTGCTTGCCGGAGAAGGGCTTCTCAGTCTGCAATCCGCCATGCCGCTGGTATTTGGTGCGAATATTGGAACCTGCGCGACGGCGCTACTGTCATCGATCGGTACATCGACCGGCGGAAAACGCACGGCGCTTGCGCACACGATGTTTAGTATCACTGGCGTGATACTCTTCACACCATTTCTCCCACCCTTCGAGAATCTTATCACCAACATCACGCATTGGATGGGAACAGATTCAGTGACGCGCCAAATTGCGAATGGCCACATGATATTCAATATCATGACGGCCGCGATTTTGATCGGCTTCGTTCCGTTGACGGCCAAACTGATCACCAAGCTTATCCCTGACAAAGCCGAAGGCGATGAATTCCGTCCGAAGTATCTTAACAATGCCTATTTGGAAACGCCGGAACTGGCGCTCCAGCAGGCGCAACTTGAAGAGGCACGCCTGATCGATATTGTCAAACACATGTACACCGACGCGATGAATCTTTTCAAACCGGAGAACGAATCGCTGATCGCCGGCATGCGCGATCACATGAAGAATATTAATATGCTGGAATATGAAATCCGCCGTTATCTGACACGTCTCTCGCAAAAAAGCCTCAGTTTGTCTCAGTCGCGCCGCCTGATGAGGATTTTGCTGACCATCGACGACCTGCGCCATATTAGTGAGCGTATCGGCGAGGCCATGGTGGGTCAGGCCGAAAAATTTGTAGATAACCATCTGAAATTTTCAGAAGAAGGACAAAAAGAGATACTTTCGTTTTATGATGTCATTCGTCAAAGACTGGAGACAACCGGAAACGCTCTTCGCACGGAGGACAAAGCTACTGCAGAGCAAATCATTGCCACGAAGCATGCCATATCGGAGCAGGAAGTTCATTTGCACCGCGCGCATATGGAACGTTTGGAAAAGGGCGGCGAAGATACCTTCACGTCAAGCAATATCCATCTTGATCTCATCACGACTCTGAAGCGTATCGATACATTCAATGTGAAAATTTCACACGAGATTGTGGAACAGTTCCAGAATTAAAACATCGTGGTTTGTTTAACGGCCGGCGTTCACGAATCCAAATGAATTGAGAAACTGGTTTTCATTGGCTTCAATTCGCAATCCTTTATTACTGGTTATATAGATTTGAAATACGTATTCGCCTTCTACAAAAACAACATATCGAACGTCGTACGTTTCCTTTTGAAGGATTATCGCCTCTAGTCCACCTTGTCCTCGTTTATATGCGCTTTGGCTGATTAGTTTTTCATTTCCGATAAATGATTTGAGGAAATTCTGACCCATTGTAATAGTCTCCGGATCCGT
Source organism: bacterium (assembly GCA_031402315.1). Lineage (GTDB taxonomy): Bacteria > CLD3 > CLD3 > SB21 > SB21 > JANNSF01. Next base: position 7,557 of record JANNSF010000255.1, read on the forward strand.
CATTTTTCGTCCAAGCTTGACGGATGATACCGCATACAAGGCGCCGTCGGCCGCCGAGGCCGTATAATTGTAATAGGTTACCTTCCCGGTCGGATTAATTTTTTCAGTTACCTCGCCCGGAAATTGGATTGAAAAATTTCCCAGGGCGGATGTATAAGGTTTCCATGTTGAAGTTTTGGGTTTTACATTAGTAGTTGCTTTCGCAAGCGGATCCGGAACAATGCCAACAAATTTTTTCACGGACTGTTTGTCCGTGAAGTTACAAAATTGTGACGGATCGCTGTAAGATTTCAGCTTTGCTATTTCATCGTCATTGGACGGAAGTTTGATTTCAGCATAATAAAGCTTCCATTCGCCGCCAGTCTTAACTCCTTCTTTAAATACTCCTCCACTTCGCGTGACCTGAATACGTGATTTATAATTTGCCAATTTACCAAGAAAACGCAGTTCTTTGACGTCATCGTTGTTGGCATATTCGCTCATCGGTGGGTCGTCACAATAAAATTCGCCGAATTTTATTTTTTTGTTCTGCACGACGTTGAGCAAATGATTCATCATATCTTGACCTTCGCGGGTCAGCTGAGTTTTGCTTCCCTCGACAAAACATCGAGGCGCCATGACTTTGTATAGATAGGCCTGCATCCGGTAGTAATCCGCCGTCCTCAAAAAATCCATCAAATGGACGATCATGTGAAATGGCGTTTCAAAAACCGGAATATCTACTTTCGGAAGTTTGGCCAATACGGCATTGGCCGCGGCCTCGCTGTTTTTTGCAACGATATTGGATTGAAGAAGTTTAGCCTCCTCGTCCTTGGTGATTTTCCTCTCTTTAACCGTCGTTGAGGACTCCGTCACAGAACTGATGTGATCAAACCACTTTCCGGTCTCCAGCTTGCGTATGTCCACGTTAAACTTCACATGAACCGTCATTACATTGGTGGCCCATCCCACCTCATCGTATTCTGCTTCGATGTCAAACGCATAATTCGTCAATTGATAATCGATCCAAAATTTCGGAATAATCTTGAACTTGTGAACCTGAACGATCCGATTGGAACTGCCGCCAAGAATTGCAGGTTGGCCACCATTGCGGTCTATCCATGACTGAATTTCTGCCTCCGAAGGCCCCGGAATTCCAATGTAGCCGGTATATCCTTCCGGTACGGAAAAATGTTTGAATTGAAAACTTCCATTGGTCATTTTGTAATAAACCACGGCGCCATATTTTACGAGTTTGGCATTGGGGTATTTGGCGGACAGATCGGTTTTCGTGGTGCAAATCACGGGCTGGCTCCAGACGTAATATGCGCCATCATTCGTTTCCAGCAAACTTCCATTAAATTTGATACTGAATGCGCCCGGTTCCGACTGACGAATATCCTGGAGTATTCGCTGATCGTTGGGTTGAGCCGAAACAACAACAGTCAACGTCAACCATAAAAAAACGATTTGAAGTAATTTCATCATTCCTCCGTAAGATTTAAAAAATCTAAATTAATTAGAAAGGCGTGAAAATGACACGTTTTTTTTACTTCGCGAAACCCGCCCAACTATTTCTTCACATCGCCGACAAAAATTGAGGCAGAATCTCCCCGGATTTTCCGCGCAGGGAGCAAGATGCATAGTCGGAGAATGGCGTTGGTTCGGTATTGATCTCGATAGTAAAGGCGCCGGCTTTACGCGCGTAAAATGGTAATTCCGCGGCAGGATAAACGAGACCGGACGTTCCGATGGTTATAAATATATCACAACGATCAATGGCCTCTTCTGTTTTGGATATCGCGCCGTCCGACAGGTCTTCACCAAACCACACTACGTCCGGGCGCAAGTGGCTTCCGCAATTCGGACAGCGCGGCGGAATTTCTTCATCACTCCACGAGTCTATAATTTCATTATTCATAAAACATTTGGTACGAAAAATATTGCCATGCAATTCCAGGACGCTTTTACTTCCGGCAACGCTGTGCAGACTATCCACATTTTGCGTCACAAGAAGGACGTCGCGCCGTTTCTCCATTTCAGCAATGGCATAATGACCCGCGTTAGGCTTCACGTCCAAAATCATCGCGCGTCGCATCGCATACCATTCCCAAACCATCTTGGGATTTTTACGGAATGCCGCGCGTGTCGCGAGTTCCTCCGCTTTAAAATTCGCCCACAAACCCGTCTGTGCATCACGAAATGTCGGCACGCCGCTTTCGGCTGAAATTCCGGCTCCCGTGAAAACCACGATGGACTTGGACTCGCGGAGTTTTTGGATTAGGGCTTTGTCTAACATAGAACAAGATAATTTTTTCTGATTGCAATTTAAAGGAGATAAGACTGCTGCCTGAAAATCGCGTTAGGAATACCAATCCCCTCTCGCAACGCTTTGTTTAAAGGCGTATCCATCGCGTCGGATGGAGGTATAATCGCCGTTGGCGATGTTTTAGACTCCTTATCGCCGGACCGGGATGTATTCATAATCAAAACCGATCCAGAAGGCAGAGTGGATTCGGCGGTCGTAAAGTAGTTTTTATGAAGCCGACATTAAAAAACTTATTGACAAAGCTACAATTTAGTCCACATAAATCCGTTATGATAGACTCTGGCCGATATTGCGCGAAATCTGTCAGAAAGGCATGAAACAAAGGGTAAATAAAATATTTATTTATAAGCAATTACGCTTCTTTTTAGACCCTTCTATCCGGCACGCCTAATGGCATGCCTTAGTCGTGGCTAATTTTGATCCCACAGATTACCAACATCCATTTGTTGGTAATTTTCGCTCGTAACCGCATTAAAAACATTGACTTTCTTTTGTGAGGCAATTATATTCACACAAGAATTACTCACTGTAAATTCCCAAATTACAATTCATAGGAATTACAAAAACCTGCAATTATGAAGCAAAAATACGATGTGGTAATTATCGGATCCGGATGTATCGGGACAAGTATCGCTTGCCATCTTGGAGAACTTGGACTCACCGACGTCCTTGTCATAGAAAAGGAAAAACTGATCGGGATCGGCTCCACGGCAAAATGCGCCGGCGGTGTTCGCTCCCAGTTTTCGACCCCAATTAATATTTTTATGAGCCATTATTCGATTCGCGAATTCGAAGCGATAGACAAGGATTATGGCATTCAGTTTAACCCCTGCGGTTACCTTTTTGTTCTGCGAAATGAAGAGCAAAAGGCGCGTTACCTAAAAAACATGGAGATCCAAAAGAGTTACGGCGTGGATGTCAGATTTGTCACGCGGGATGAGGTCGCGGAACTTGCCCCACATTACGGTATGGACAATGTGGTCGGCGGAACTTTCGGCATGAAAGACGGACTTATCGATCCCTCGATGACCGTAGACGCCTATTTCAAAAAAGCACGCCGGATGAATATCGAATTTGAAACCGACATGCCCTGTACCGGCCTTAAATATTCCAATGGAAAAATCACCCATGTCGTGACGCCCAAGGGTGAAATCGCGTGTAATTATCTTATCAATGCCGCCGGCCCCTTCGCTGAAGAAATCGGAAATATGGCGGGCGTGCAAATTCCCATCGAACCCGTGCGCCGCATGATCACGACGACGGCGGAATTGCCTTTTATTACCAATAAATTTCCCATGGTCGTGGATGTCACGACCGGCATGTACATGCATAAAGAAGGCAACGGCCTTCTCATCGGTCTCGCGAATAATGAACAAAAACCGGGCTATGACGAATCGATTGATACGGAATTTCTTGATGTCATGCTGATGACCGCACTGGAGGTGATGCCGTATTTAGAAAACGCCGAGATTAAAACAAAATATCCCGGAACGTGGAGCGGCCTTTATGAGAATACGCCGGATCACCACAGCATTCTTGATTTTGTACCGGGATTCAAGAATTTCTTGATCGCCGGCGGATTCAGCGGCCACGGGCTTATGCACGCACCCGCCGCGGGACAAGCAATTGCGGAACTGGTCGTTAAAGGCAAATGCGAAACGTTTGATCTGAAGCCTTTGCGGTTTTCTCGTTTCGCCGAGGGCGATCTGACGATGGAAAAAAATGTAATATAATATACTAGGTTAACAGAGAGCCCGGCCGGCTCTCATTGTTTTTGGAGGTTATAATCATGAGTAAAGCTAAGACCGCAGATCAGTTATTTAAAAAAATTGTGCCGGTTGTGAAAAAGGCAAAAACTTTTGTTTTGACCACGCATGTCAATCCTGACGGCGATGGACTGGGTTCGGAAATTGGTATGGCGACGTTTTTGAAATCCCTCAAGAAAAAAGTTCGAATTATTAATACGTCCCCCACCCCGCGCCAATTCGGCTATCTCAATGCACAAAATGAGATCGAGACGTACGACGCCGCAAAACACGACAAAATTATTGCCGAGGCGGATATCATTTTTATTCTCGATATCAGCGTTTCGAAACGGTTGGACCGCATGCAGGAGGCCGTCATGAAATCGGCGGCGATTCGCATTTGTATTGATCACCATCTGGACAATGATGAGTGTGCAAAATATCTGTGTATCGATGCCGGCGCCCCCGCGACGGCGGAATTGATTTTCATGTTCATCAAGTACATGAAAGGGAAATTAAATTATAAAATCGCACAGGCCCTTTATACATCGCTTCTGACAGACACCGGTGGATTTCGTTTTAATTCCACCCGGCCAAGCACGCATGCCATTGCGGGCGAATTTCTAAAGTTGGGCGTCAAACCCAATGACATTTATTCCGAAGCGTTTGAAAAAGGATCACCGGCCGTGCTCAAATTATTGGGTCGCCTCCTGGAACGTATTAAGTCCGAATGCGGTGGCGGATTTAACTGGGCCTATCTTACGACGAAGGATTTTTCCGATACCGACACCCTTCGAAGCGACACCGATGGATTTGTGGATTATACACTCAAGCTCGACAATTCGATGATGGGCGTTCTTGCCTATCAGACGGAAGACGGAATCAAATTCAGCCTTCGCTCTAAAGGCGATGTCAATGTGCAAGCTTTTGCGAAAACATACGGCGGCGGTGGGCATAAAAATGCGTCCGGACTGACCTTTAAGAATGTCCCCTTCGATGAAACCCTGAAGAAAATCATCGGCGAACTCGCCGACTACTACAACAAGTCCTATGCGAAGAAAAAATAATGTACGCTGTCACCATTATCAATGAGATCGAAATTGTAGATATTTTTTTTCTCGCTCCAAAGGTGTCCCTTGGACCAGAGCGCAGGGATAATTGTTAATGACTTTTCGAGTCTTTGCGTCTTGGCGAGAACCTTTGTGTACCCTTTAAAATAGAAAAACCATCTTATGAAAATTGCCGCCAAGTACTCTAAACTAAAACACTGGAAAACCGAACTCACCTGCGTTTTCCTTGCGAAAAATGAACCCAACAATTATTGGATCAAAGAACTCGAAGAAATTTTTGGCGATGTGATTCAAAAACTGATTTCGAATAAGGAATTCGGTTGTGAAGAAAAAGCATTCTACCTTCTTCTCGGAAATAAAACGACCAAAAGCCATCGTGTCGCGCTAATTGGGCTGGATGAATTTGAGACCATGGATGCAGAAACACTTCGTAAAGCCGCGGCGTTGGCCATCAAAAAAGCACGCGGGATGGAATTTTCAAAAATCACATTTGCTTTTCCCACGCAGCTCCGCTCTAAACTTAATGACCGCCTGATCGGGCAATCGCTCGTGGAGGGCGCGCTTCTGGCCGAATATCGTTTTCTGAATTATAAATCCCGCCCGAAAAAAGAATTCGCGTTTGAGGAACTGACGATCATCGCCGATCACGAGCCCACATCACTTCTTCAGGAAGGTGTTAAAAATGGCGTTGTGATTTCAGAAGCCGTTAAATTCGCCCGTGATCTCGGAAACGAGCCCGGCAACGTTTTGACACCGACCGAACTTGCGAATCGCGCCGCTTCGATGTGCCGTCAGAAAAAAATTAAGTGTCAGGTTTTTAATAAAGCTAAATTGAAGTCTCTCAAAATGGGCGGTATACTCGGTGTGAGCGCCGGCAGTCTTGAGGAACCGCGTCTCATTATCATGGAATACAAACCCGCCAAACACAAAAACGCTCGTCCGATTGCACTCGTCGGTAAGGGTCTCACCTTTGATGCCGGCGGGATTTCCATCAAACCCGCGGATCAAATGGATCGCATGAAATTTGATATGTGCGGTGGAGCCGCGGTCATCGGCATCAT
>JANNSF010000256.1:0-17448 GCA_031402315.1 bacterium
ACATCCCGATGTGCCGATCTATACGGCGGCACTTGACCGTCAACTCAATGAACTCGGTTACATTGTTCCGGGTCTTGGCGACGCCGGCGATCGTTTATTTGGAACAAAATAGAAGTACGTTGAATGAAAAACGTTCTCCCATGAGCCCTCAGACTCCCCACATCCCACGTGACCAAAGTCGTGTTCCGGATATGCAGCTTGTGATTGCGAGCCGCCATGACCAGATTGAGGAGGCCGAGAAATTCAGTGAGCAGATCGCCGATCGGTATGAGGTACCAGAAGACGACCGCGATAATCTGGCCATTGCAATCACTGAATTGGTCAATAATGCTATTTTTCATGGCAATAAATTAGATCCAAACAAATCGGTAATTGTCTCCGTATACCATGACCGATCTACGCTTTCGATATACATCAAAGATCACGGCCACGGCTTTGATCCGAAAAAAGTGGAGAATCCTTTGGAGCCTGAAAATTTACTTAAAGAAAACGGGCGCGGAATCCACATTCTGCAGGCGATCATGGATAGCGTCACTTTTGATGTTTCAAACAATGGAACAGAGGTTAAAATTCAGAAAACGTTTTAAAAGGATATTACGATGAACACTTTCCTAAAAAATCTCTTATGTATCGCCTTAGTATTAATCGCGATCCAGCCCGCATGGGCGCAAGTGGAGGAGGAGAACGAAGAGGAAGATTATTATACCAGCGGCGATGAGAAAATCAAAGGTGGCTGGGGCTTCAATATTCAGGTGTCGAGCATTGGATTTGTTTTAGGAGGCCTGTACTCTCAAAAGCTGATGCCGGGAACCATGCTGAACTATTCGCTTGATCTTTTGTGGGTCAACGGGAAGAATGAACAGCAGACACAAAATCCAATCAACGGGGAGATTACGACGATCAATGGTGAAAGCATCTTGATGATCCCGATGGAAGTTGCAATTAAGAAAAGGCTCTTTGCGGGCACCATGTCCAGCGACCTTCGACCCTTCGTAACCGCAGGAGCCGGTGTCGTCTACGGATGGTTTATTGATACGCAGTCCCCGCGCTCCTTCTTACCGGCCGATCAGAAAAAAGAACAATTCACTCCGACCTTTCTTGCCGGCATCGGCACCGACATTGGCCGTCCGGGAGGCGTTGGCTATGGACTCGATGTCAAGTACCAGTATTTGCGATTTGCCCACTACCTCGGTGAGCGCAAGAAATTTGATAACATCCAAGTCGGTTTCCACGTGAACTTCTAATATTACGCGTGCGCGATTTCTTCAAACTCCTTGTTTCCTCCTGTATTTTTTCTTAATCTCGCGGGCGTATGGAAATCATTAGCAAAACCAAAAAGCGCGTTGTTGTCGCCATGAGTGGCGGTGTGGACAGCTCCGTCGCGGCAGCGATGCTCAAGGACGACGGTCACGAAATTATCGGCGTCACGATGAAATTGTGGAACTACGACGACGTCAATGCGGTCAATCGCGAGAGCGGTTGCTGTTCAGTGGACACCGTCCACGACGCGCGCGTTGTTTGTGAACAGCTTGGTGCCCCGCACTATGTTTGGGATCTTAGTGACGAGTTTGGTCGCGCGGTGATGGATAATTTTATTGACGAGTACCTTGCCGGTCATACGCCCAATCCGTGCGTCATGTGCAATAAACACATTAAATGGGGCACCTTTTGGACAAAAGCACAGCACCTCGGAGCCGACTTTGTCGCAACGGGACACTACGCGCGAGTCACGCAGGACGCCGAATCCGGAAAATTTCAATTGCGCAAAAGCTACAATTCCAAAAAAGATCAATCTTACGCACTCTGGGGCATACGTCAAAAAGCTTTGGCGATGACGCTGTTTCCGATTGGCGAAATGACCAAGGATGCCGTGCGTGAAATGGCGGTTGAGAAAAAACTTCGCACCGCCAAGAAAAAAGAATCGCAGGAAATCTGCTTTATTACCGACAATAATTATAATCGATTTCTCAAAGAGAAGGTTCCGGGCCTTGAAGAGAAACTCGCCGGTGGAAAAATCATGACCCGTGACGGCGAGGTCGTCGGCGAACACGATGGATACGCCTTCTACACCGTGGGACAACGAAGAGGTGTTGGCGTTGCAATGAACGAACGAATTTATGTGACGGAAATTTCCGCCAAGGACAACGTGATCTACGTTGGAGATAGAGCTGATCTTTATGCGCGCGGATTAGTCGCTTCGCAGGTTAATTTGATTCGCCACGATCGAATCGAAAAAGAAATTCCCGTCGTTGCAAAAATCCGCTACAACGATATCGGTCATACCGGCAAATTGTTTCAGAACGAACTCGGCGAAACGCACGTTGTTTTTGATGAGCCGCAGCGCGCCATTACCAAAGGGCAATCGGTGGTATTTTATCAGGACGACGAGGTTCTCGGCGGCGGCATTATAGATCGTGTCATTAAATAATTTCTTTTGTCATTGATTGTCCGGTGATGACATCGGACTTTGTTCTCTTCCCTCGAATGAGCGTCAATTAAAACCGAGAAAAGCATGTCGACCCACAAAACGATTTCCAAAATAACAACCGATCAGCTTCGCCGCATGAAATCCGACGGTGAAAAAATTTCGGCGCTTACGGCCTATGACTATATTATGGCGGAATTGCTGGATCAGTCCGGTATTGATGTGCTTCTTGTGGGCGACTCGGCGAGCACCGTGTTCGCGGGTAATGACACCACACTGCCCGTCACGATGGAACAAATGCTCTATCACGTTCGCGTGGTCACCAAGGCTGTCCGGCGTGCCCTTGTCGTCGCCGACATGCCTTTCATGAGCTACCATGTCAGCCTGGAAGAGGCCATTCGAAACGCCGGTCAATTCATGAAAGAGGGTCACGCGGAGGCCATAAAGCTGGAAGGCGGTGTAGAATTTTTACCTACGATCAAACGCTTGGTGGAGATTGGAATACCGGTCATGGGCCACCTGGGACTAACCCCGCAATCCATACACAAATTCGGAACCTACCGCACACGTGGAACTAATTCAGAGGAAGCAAAAAAAATTCTCGCGGATGCGAAGGCGCTTGAGAAGGCCGGAATATTTGCGCTTGTCTTAGAAAAAATTCCCGCGGTGCTTGCAAAACAAATTTCGAATTCACTAAAGATCCCAACGATCGGCATTGGAGCCGGCCCGCATTGCGACGGTCAGATTCTCGTCACCCATGACATGCTCGGACTTTTTGAAAAATTTAATCCCCGTTTTGTTCGCCGTTACGCGAAACTCGGCGATTCGATGCGGGATGCCTTCAAGCGCTACAATGACGATGTAAAGAAAAAGAAATTCCCGAATGCAAAAGAGAGCTATTGACTTGATTCGTGGCTGTTAGCGTTATCCGCCATGTTGGCTCAGTTACTTTTGGAAATTGATATGAAGTCATCCTGCTTGTGCGATTCTAAGTTGTGAAGAAAATTCTACTGCAACGGTTGCGACAGCTCCTGTTAAGCCCGCTCTATTGTCTGTAAAAATTTGGTCACACACCAGTATGGCTAATTCTTCTTTGCCATCAGATAATATTACAGCCTTGTGTGTGGACAAGAACAATAATATCTGGATTGGAACGAATAATGGAGTTGCTCGATACGGCTCAGGAGGTTGGAAGATCTATAATACGACAAATTCCAAGCTGCCGGAAAATCTGATAAGATGCATCGCTGTTGATAAGTCAAATGATGTATGGATAGGAACGACACAAGCGCTCACACGATTTAAGGACAATAAGTGATCGAGCCAGTAAAACTTATGCGTGCATACGTTCGCTTCGCCGATACCGAGCCGCGATTGAGATTAGAGTTAAAAATCCATAGGTACGTCTCGGTTCGATGCAAGAATGGCTAAATTTTTACGATTCTGAAATTCGTACTTTTTTTGGCTGCTCGCTCCCTGCTTCATGAACAAGTACATGTTCTCCATCCGGTGTGAGTTCAACTTCCGTAACTCCCCCGGACACACCATCTGCCCATCCCTGACCATCATAACTGGCGGAATAGCCACCCGTAAAAGTCATCACAATTTTCTCGGTGGAATTGTCAACGATATAATAGTATGTCGTGGACTCAAGTTCGTATAAACCGCCGCCTGAATGTTCTCTTTTTTCAATTCGATAGCGGCTTGTTGGTGATGGGGTGTTTTCCATTTTTCAATTAATTAAAAAAATAGTTTCATGTTCTGAGCAAGTTCGAGTGAAAACAAAAAATAGATAAGGCCACCAAGACCGCAAACGACCGTTCCAACCCATCCGGTCCATAGGCCAATCTGAGCTAAGATTTTTCCTTCGGGTGATGACGATCCGTCTCGTATCGCACTCAGTTCCTGATTCGCTAGAATTATTGCCGCAATTCCCGTGATCGGGCCGCACGAACTTATTATTGATAAAATTCCAAGGATCATAGCCGCAATTGCTTTTCCACTTGCACCTGACCTGATCTGAGGAAGGTTGCTATCTTGTGGTTTTTGAAGAGTATCTGAATTTTCAGCCAAGGGAAGCACGGATCCGCAACCATTGCAAAATCCCGCGTCGTCCTTATTTGACGAACCGCAATTAGAACAATACTTCATTGGCAATCCCTTATTAGTAGATAAATGTGCCTTTTACCCACTGGTAGACCCATATTGAATAAATAGAGCCCAGTGCCAGCAGTAGTATGCTCATCGCTGTCGCGATCCATCCCGCCCAAATTCCCGCGGTGCAATACTGCTCTCCTGTCTTAGAATAGCGGTTTTCTTTTTTCATCGCATCGATCTCACGGTAACCAATCACAGAAGCCCAAAGGCCCGGAATGGGTGCGCATATTCCCGTGAATAAAACCAAGACAATCGCGAAGAGACCCAACCCCAATGCCCATTTCGATTTGGAGGATGGCGCCACATTTTCAATTTTGGTGATGAGGTCTTGAGGAAACTTAGCGGAGCGAATTTCCTGCCAGACGTAATTACACTGCGTGCAAGTTTCGGCCAAATCAAGATTGTTGGCGGTGCATGTCGGGCAGGTTTTCATTGGAACCTAAAAATATCAGGCCGCCGCTGTTAAGTATCGCAGCGGCTTTTCGTTAAACGGGCTTTATTTGTACGCCGGAATTCCGGTTACACTTTCTCCAATGATGAGCGTATGGACATCGTGGGTTCCTTCGTAGGTCTTCACCGACTCAAGATTCATCATATGACGAATCACCGGGTATTCATCAAGAATACCATTGGCGCCGTGGACGTCTCGTGCCATTCGGGCAATTTCAAGCGCGATATAAACATTGTTACGCTTGGCCATCGATACTTGGTGAAATTTCATAACACCTTTGTCCTTAAGACGCCCAAGTTGCAGTACAAGTAATTGGCCCTTGGTAATTTCGGTAATCATATAAGCTAATTTTTCCTGCACCAACTGAAATCCACCGATTGGCTTGCCAAATTGGATTCGCGCTTTGGAATAATTCAGTGACGCATCGTAGCATGCCATCGCCGCTCCCAATACACCCCAGGCAATGCCATAACGCGCTTGCGTCAAACAGCCGAGAGGTGACTTGAGTCCACCTGTTTCGGGCAGTAGATTTTCAAGCGGAATTTTACAATCCTGAAAAACAAGTTCGCTCGTCACCGATGCGCGAAGTGAAAATTTTCCTTTCATCTCAGGCGCCGTAAAACCGGGCGTTCCTTTTTCGACGAGGAATCCTCGAATGACACCGTCTAACTTTGCCCATACCACCGCGACATCGGCGACCGTTCCATTTGTGATCCACATCTTAGCACCATTCAAAATATAATGATTCCCATCTTTGACGGCGCGTGTCGTCATACTACCGGGATCGGAACCGCTGTCCGGTTCCGTCAAGCCAAAACAGCCGATTTTTTCGCCCTTCGCGAGTTTGGGCAACCAATATTCTTTTTGCTTCTCATTACCATACGCATAAATCGGATACATGACCAGCGCTCCTTGCACCGATGCAAAGCTGCGCACACCGCTATCGCCGCGTTCAAGTTCCTGCATGATCAGTCCGTACGCCACATTGTTCATTCCGGCACAGCCGTATTTTTCCGGCAAATTGGCACCAAATACGCCTAGCTCCGCCATGGGCTTGACAATACTGGCCGGGAAAGTTGAATTGCGATTATGCTCTTCGATAATCGGTAAAATCTTTTCATCTACAAATTGACGCACGGAATCGCGGGCCATTCGCTCTTCATCCGACAGAAGCGCATCCATATCGTAGTAATCTACATTCTTAAATTTAGTCGCCATGTACTCTCCTGGTTAAAGTCGAATATTTTTTATTACAAAAGATTGTACCGCACCCCAATTCCAACGCTATACATATTTACCGCTTTTCTGCGAAAATTCACTATATCTACACCTGTGTAATTATCCAAATTAGCCACTTGGGACCGAATGTACTTGGCCGTTGCAAAAATCTTCATGAACAATAGGGATGCTTCGCCACTGAAGTTAATATTGAAACCCTGACACGGAGCGACTTTATATTTTCCGGCAAATCCTTGAGACTTGATGTCGAGATAACTGACCTGATACCCTCCGCCGACAAATACTTTGGTTATCATAGCGGAGGCGATTTCATACTTGACATCCGCGCTAATGGTCTTTGTATCATACTCCTGAAGAGAAGCACTATAGAATCCGGGCTCCACGCGTAATTTCCAAACACCGGCATAAACATGTGCGCCATATTGTGTTTTTGTACCCTGCGCGTTATCCTCCGCAACACTGCCTATGCTAACGCCGAATCCCGCATCCACAAAAGGAATTTGTGCATAGACGGAGATGCCTAACATCCAAAATAGAAGCCATTTTTTCATCAACCGACCTTTAGTCTCGTTTTCCTCCCCTTGAATTGGGGACTCGAGGAATTTGTATTAAGTTTTGCTAATTCTAAAATTCAGTCTTTATTTACTTTCCCTTTTTGGGCCAAAGAACTTCCATCCCGTTACTGCCATTGCCCACCGCGTCCGGGCTCGCTTGCGATATGCACCATACCCCGACGAGATAGCCCTTGTCTTTTTTATGATCCTTGTAGGATACCGTTCCATAAATACTCTTGTCTATCGAGAGATAACTCACGGATAGAATATTATCAATATGAATGCCGAGCCCGTAATACGCGAATTCACCTTTTTCGTACCAGCGAACTACATAGTATTCGCCATGCTTTTCAATAGTACACCGGATCACATACGACGGTGTGGAAGTGTACTCCTCACCGGGACGAAATCCCTTCGCGGTGTAATCGCCTTCAAATGGATCTTGCGCCCAAATCGTGGTTACGCAAAAAAACATCCACAAGATATTTTTCATACCGTCTCCCTAGCTATATAAATTTATGCAAACCATTGAACATCAATCGTGTCATCGGCAAACAAAACATCTTCTTTAAAAATGATTTCTAAAAAATCCTCGTCTTCATGCGTGAATTCAATACCGCGTGATCTTTTGCCGATCAAAAGCGTCAGCATATCAAAACGGATCTGATGTTTCGAGAATCGCTCTTCGGCATAGTCGATTGCCGAAAGCGTGCTGATGAGGAACGGCCAGTCCGACGATTCCAGGAGCAGCTTTTCGCGAATCAATTGCTTTAGTAGCCGTATCGTTTCCGCATCGTCCGATGTGCCGTATTTTTTAGCGTAATCTTTAAGCGTTACTTCCGCATTATAAATCACAGGCCACATATAGCTCACGTCTTCATTAAACCAGACATGGTGATTCCCGCCTGCGCCCCAGGAACCTTCGGGAAGCGTCATCGAATTTTTGGCGGGAATAGTATTTACAACTTCCGTTGCAAACGTCGGACGAATTTTTTGATTTCCCTTCAGCTGCTGAAAAAAATACTTTAAAAATCTCGGACCTTCAAACCACCAATGCCCAAAAAGTTCTGAATCAAAGGGCGCTGTTAAAACACCATCCCGCCCGCTTTGTTGTTTGTAATTTTCAAGTGCACCTTCCGACGCCGCAATAAAATGCGACACATCGATCGACAGCGCGGCATCCGTCTTCTCGGGCTGGTAAATCGATTTGAGTCCCATGTCCGACTGCAAACTTGTCACGCGCCAATAACGATGGCCGCTTTCATGATGTTTTTTGTGAAAATCCAGATACCATTCGCCGCCGGGATAACCCAATTCACTGCTCCATACCTGCATCGATGTCTCGACATCTCTGGCAAATACAGACACGGTGGAAGACTGATCGGTACCTTGAATTTTTACCGTATAGCGTTCATACACCGATCCGGGTTCGGGAACTGTCGGCAAATCGTCATGAGGACGAAGTTTTTCAACATTGGCAAAACGCCCAAGATACATCGGCGCTGATTTTCCGCTTTCCACGAGCGAACTGTCAACAATAAAATATTTAATATCGTTCTCTTCCAGAATCTGTTCGATACCTTTCCGCATGACGGGTTCCATCCCGAGTCTTGAATTGATCGGCGGCGTCCATTCATAACGCGGACGATAACCGCATTCGGGGAGCCATATTCCGCGTGGCTTTTGTCCAAAGTGTTTTTCATGCGTCGCAATGGCTACTTTGATTTGTCCATCGATACTGGTATCCGTGCCGAGAAGCGGAAAATAGCCATGCGTTGCACCGCACGTCATGATTTCCAATACTCCTTGATCCTGAAACCGGCGTAGCGCACCTATCAAATCGTTGTTGTATCGAATCGTAAAATCCTGCAAGATGCCGCGGTAATAGTCGACCCAGAATTGTGCGAGCGTCGGTGAAAGTTTTTCCGAAGACGACTCTGTAAATTTCTCTAAGTCATTTTCCGCGCGCGCAATCTCATCGTATAAAAAATCAACAAATCCTTTTTTGAAATCCGCATCGGCCAATTGTTCCGCCAACACCGGTGTCACACTAATGGTTATTTTTGGACTATACCCATCTTGAACGAGATCATGAAGCGCATTCAGGATTGGAATATACGTCTCGGAAGCGGCTTCGTACAGCCATTCACGGCCATGCGGCCAGTGCCCATGATGCAAAACATAAGGTAAGTGCGTATGTAGAATAAGAATAAAATTACCCGAAGAAGCCGACATTTCTGCTTTCGATTGGTGACCTATTTTAGTGCGGGAATATAGAGAAGTGAATCCCATGAATCAAGTGGCAACGCCCGCTAAATAGGCTCGAAAAACAGAACTGACAACACCGTCCATTGCAGAAGAAACTAGCTGCGAAAACACCTATTCATAACGTAAAGATTCGATGACATTGGAAGAGGCCGCCTTGAGAGCGGGATAGAATCCGAAAAAGAGACCCACGAGTGCCGATAGACCAAAACTGAGCAAAACGGAATTGGCCGAGATCGCTACATTCCATCCATAACGCTGAAGAAGCAGCGCCGAGCCGACACCGACTCCAATACCGATCACTCCTCCCATCATGCAGATCAAAAGTGCTTCTATGAGAAACTGCAGTAGAATATCTTTTTTCTTCGCGCCGATGGCCTTTCGAATCCCAATCTCCTTCGTGCGCTCCGTGACCGAAACGACCATAATATTCATAATACCAATTCCTCCCACGATCAGTGATATCGTCGCAATGGAGGCCAAAAGAAGTGACATAGTCTGACTGGCATCCTGCGCTGTAGCGAGGATATCGGCCTGATTACGAATATTAAAATCATTGGCCTGATCCGATCGCAATCGGTGCGTCCGCCGCAAGGCGCGCTCGATATCGAACATGGCGTCCTCCATTTTTCCCGACTCGCTGACCTGGACCGCAAGGGTATTCAAATGGGTGACGCCAAAAATGCGGATTTGCGCAGTTGAAAGGGGAACCAATATCTGATCGTCCTGATCCTGATTCCCGGATTGACCTTTGGATTCCAATATACCGATAACCTGAAAATTCATTCCGCTAATTTTGATAACTTTGTCCAGAGCGGCTTGATTGGCAAAAAGTTCTTTGAAAATTGATTTACCTATGACCGCAACCATGGATCGCGATTTAACCTCCTCCTCTTCAAAAAAGCGACCTTGCGCGAGTTGAAAGTTCCGCACTTTCATATAAGTCATCAGGCAGCCCACAATAGACGTATTCACATTCTTATTAGAATATTTTACCTGTGCATTTCTGGAAAATTCCGGCGACAATCCGGCCACTTCATTTGAATATTTTTGAATTGCCGAAGCATCATCCATGGTTAATGTAAAAGAGCTCCCCGTTCCCAGAGACGCTCGCCCTTGCGATTGTGCGCCGGGCCGAATAATGAGGAGATCGGTGCCCAATCCTTTGAGGCGCTCGTTGATACTTTGCCTGGAACCCTCGCCAATCGCTACCATTGTGATCACAGAACCCACACCAATAATAATTCCGAGCATCGTAAGAAAACTGCGAAGGCGATTGGCATTGAGGGCTGTACCTGCGGTAATAATTGATTCCGAGAAATGCATAACCTTAGCGTCCCAGTGCGGAACGGCTTTTCAATCGTTCTTTGAAGGCGTCGCTATCTTTTTTTGCTTGGGAAACTTTAACATAGGCCACTTGTGTCGAATCGGTAATTCCATCGAGAACTTCCGAAGCTTCAAAATTGGATAGTCCGATGCGGACCGGCTTTAAAAAAAGTTTTCCGTTTTCAGAGACTACGACAAATTTTCTCTTGACCGAATCGCGTGGCATTTCTTCACGACGGATTGATTTTTCTTTACTCGGCCTCTTTTCTCCGCTTTCTACAGCGGCGAAAGATTTTCTGGATTCATTGAACTGCGGAATTTCCACGCCGGCCTGGATCAGCATTTTTCGATCGGTTTGAATTTCCGATCGGTCCCGAAGAAGATCATTCTCAATAAGAAGAATCTGTTCTTTCTGAGCGATGGTGATAGTCATCGACGCATTCATGCCGGATTTAAGTTTATTCTCGCGGTTCGCGACAAGAACCACCACGTCAAACGTCGTGACATTTTGTATGACGGTGGATTGAGAAGCGATGCGGATAATTTTACCTGCAAATCGCTCCTCCGGAAAAGCGTCCGCGACGATGCGCGTTTTTTGACCGATCTGCACCTTTCCAATGTCTACTTCATCCACAGCCGCGACCACATACACTTCGTCCATATTGGCGAGGCGCGCGATGGTCGTGCCACCGCCTACATTCGAGACGGCAGAAGAAACGATTTGACCCAATGATACCAATCTGGAAAGAACGATCCCGTCAATGGGTGATAACACGGTCGTTTCTGCTAGTTTTTGTCGCGCGAGAACGAGATTGGCCTTGGCTTTGATCACGTTAGATTTGGAACGAACAAAATCCACGTTGATTTGGTCATATTCCTGCGGTGCAATTAATTCTTTTTTGAGGAGATCATTCGAACGAATAAGATTGTTCTCTTGCTGCACCATCACGGCCGCAGAAACTTCAGAATCGGCAAGAGCCTGCTCAAATGCATTGCGCGTATCGCTTTGGTCCAGTCGAACGATGAGTTGACCCCGTGAAATGGGGTCGCTCGCCTCAATCGGTATTCTTTCTACAATGCCGCTGGCTTTTGATTTTATTTCGATCACATTTATGGGTGTTACAATGCCGGTCGCGGACACTTCGATTTTGATATCTCCGCGATGCGCGGTCATAAGACGGGTCACAATCGCAGAGGTATTGTCAGTGGAACTTTGTTCGTCGGTCGAGGAAAAAAACAGAAAGTAGCATAGAACGACAAGAATCAGGGACGGAATTCCAAAAACGAGGGCTTTTTTCATGATGCGAAGACGCTTTGGCTATTTTGTCTATATAGATGTTTGACGATCTCAGGGATCAAAAGGTTTGCCTGCATGCCTTGTTTCTTAAGTCATTCGAAATCGTATGCCGATCAATATATAATACAATCGGATAACTAGTAAGACGAATCCTTAATGCCGCGCACTTTCATAATTGATACGGCTCACACGCTTTTCGTCAGCTTATTCGTTATGAAGCTGAGCAAAAGAATTGCGCTCATCACCGCGACAATTGTGGGTCCGGACGGCAGATCCTGAGTAAAGGAAAAAAACAACCCTATCGGTACGGAGATTACGGCGATGGCTATCGACACCAGAAATAAGCGTTTCATCGACTGCGTTAGTAAAATAGCCGAGATCGAAGGTATTACCAAAAGGCTGAATACAAGCAGAATGCCTGCCGACTTGATCGCAAGAGAGATGAGCGTTCCAACTGTAATGTAAAAAAGTATGTTCCAGAATTGCGGATTAAACCCTAACGTCTCCGCCATCTCCGGATCGAATGCGATAAACAGGAATTCTTTATAAAAAATCAGGTGAATACTTCCAAGCACAATCAGCGTGCCCAGCAATATCCAAATTTGATCGGGTGTAATAGTCAAAATATTTCCAAATAGTAAACCTATCAGATCCGCGTCGCCTTTTGGATGCTTCGACAATAATAATATAGACGAAGCCGAAGCAATCGTATAGCCCAGCGCGAGCGTGCTGTCCTGAGGAATGCGTTTGGATTGGAGATTGTATGCAAACATGAGAACGCCTAAAAGGGTCAGGCATAATGCCGACAACATGGGATTCCAACCGAAAAGTATGCCCACCGCAAAACCTGTGGATGAAATTTGGGCGAGCGAGGCGCCGACAAAAACAATGCGCCGCATCACGATATAGACACCCAAAAAGGCACACATGATCCCCACCAATATTCCGGTCCAAAGCGCGTGTTGCATAAAGGGTATTTCAAAAACCATAAAGATATCCGTGATCATTGATTTTCTCCCACGCTAATAAGGTATTGTCCGTGAATGCTTTCCACCGTGAACGGCGTATTATAAATTCGTGAAAGATTCGCATTCGTCAATATCTCAGCGACTGTCCCGACCTGGAAATTATTGGCTTCCACAAGAATGATTTTCTCTACGTGATTAGACACCTCCGTCAGCAAGTGGCTTACCATTAATATGGTCAGCCCATCTCTTTCGTGTAATTCTTTGATCAGGCTTAGAATGGATTTTTGCGAAAGAATGTCCATGCCGTTGGTCGGCTCATCGAGAACAAGTACGGTAGGCCGAGTAGCAAGGGCCCGCGCAATCAGAGTTCTCTGCTTTTGACCGCCGGATAAATTCTTAAATAGAATCTTTTCTAAAGAAGTAATCCCGACATGGTTTAGACATTCCAGTGCAAATGCGACATCGCTTTTTCCTGGATACCGCCCGAGCCCGATCTGACGATACATGCCCATCTGAACAACTTCTAAAACCGTTAAAGGAAAAATCTGTTCCAGATGATCCCGCTGAGGAACGTACCCAAATCGAATAGACGCCCCGCTTTCGGAACGAATAATCCGGCCACCGAGTGGCTTCAGATTTCCCAAGATTGCCCTTAGAAGCGTCGTCTTCCCGGCGCCGTTCGGCCCGACGATTCCGATAAAATCTTTTGCCAGGAGTCTAAAGGACATTCGGCTTAGGATTTCTTTTTTTCCATAGCCGAGCGTCACATCTTCGAACTGCATCAGTTCCAATTGTTCCATGTTTTTATCCTATTGCTTTAGCACTGAAATAATTTGACGAAGATTGTATTCAAAAATGTCACCATAAGAATGTACTTCATCCATACATCCGACAGAGGTAGCAAGTTTTACCGCGGTCGCACCGGTTTGGCTGGCCAGAGAGTTAGGTGCCTGATCACTGAAATACGGCTGAAAACCAATCACCTTCACGCCCTGACTTTTAATGATTTTAGTGAGCTCGTATAAATGGGAGGGCGTCGGTTCTAAGCCCGGCTTGGGTTCAATGAATCCTACAATGTCAAAACCAAAAGCTTCTGCGAAATAACGCCAATCATCATGGTAGACGATGACCTTTGAGCCCTTGTAAGGCACCATTAATTGTTCCCATGAATTGATCTTACTTGTCGTTATTTGTTTGAACGACGCGAGGTTCGTTTCAAAGTCCGCACGATATTGAGGTGACAGACGCGATAATTCGTCGCAGATTTCACGTGCGATGACCTCTCCATTTTTCGGATCAAGCCAATAGTGGGGATTACCATACGGGTGTACGTCGCCGTGACTCGCGTCCACCTTGTAGGCGGGCACATCCAGTTTCGTGATGTCTTTCGAACAATCCAGAATTGAAATATCGCTGTTGCGGGCACCGTCAATTAAAGGATCCGCCCATTGATCAAGCCCCATACCAATCTTCACATAGAGTTTGGCTTTTTTAATTTTCAACATGTAGCTGGGCAAGACTTCGACCGAGTGAATATTCTGATCCCCACGCGCAATACTGCTGACCTGCACATGCGTACCTCCCACCGACTCAACAATGGATTTCAAATCGGTAGTACTCGTTACAACCGGAATTGTTTGCGCGCAAACACTAAATTGCCCTGCGATAAAAACGATCGCAGATATGATTAATTTGAATTTCATCTTAATAAATCCTTTCTAAAACACATGGGCTTTGTGTGGCCCAAGTGAAAATATGGTTTGAACGAGATACGTGCGATACGATTTTTCATTGTGAGGCTTTGTATTAGACACAAGAAACCGAAAAACAAGCGTTTCTTCCGCGGGAAGAAAATTGAAATTGGCGGAAATCGTTTGCGTTGCGTTTTTGGAATTAATCGCCTGCGACCAATCGTATTTGGCGCCGGTTTCAAAACGCCGCATGAATTGATACGTGCCGGCGGTATAAAATCCATAGGTATGATTTAATGCGGACCGGCTGAGAAGTCCCTCCGCCCATATCGTGAGCGATGTGTATTGACTCTTTTTCCATTTGTATTTCAAATCGGCGTTGTACCACTTAAACCGCTTGCTCGTCGAATCGCTAATGCCCGTTGCCGTGCCAATCCCAATTTCAAAACCCGTATAATCGCTGGCCTGAATGAATGAATTGATACGGCTCGCGAAAAAAAGATTTTGGCGTGCGCCATCCAATTCATCGCCGGTAGCAACCGTGCCACTCCATTTGGTATAAATATCTCCCGTCGGAATAAGCGTATTCACTTCGACGCCGACGTCTTTGAGACCTTCTTCACCGAAAAAAGATTGCTGATACGTCGGGCGATTTACAAAGGGAAAGGCATGCGCATGGGTCGAATTGAGTTTGCTGAAATCGACCAAAAATTTACCCCCCTTGAGATTGAAATTAAGCGGCAATCCCTTCTGAATCGTGAAATACGCTTCCTCGATGTCGAGCGGCTCAGCGGGATCGTTTGCAAACGCAACGAATATATCCGCGCGCGCATAAGGATTGAGGGCTGATTGAATCGCCATTTCGACTTCTTCCAAATTGAATTCGATTTTACCCTTATCCGGACCACGCTGATCGCTTGTTGATACCTGAAAATTCGGGATAATGCTGATATCCGGGTTGATACTCGATTGGGCCGTAAGGCGATTCTGGATAGAAAACGCTAAAAGCAAAGCACATATATAAAATTTCATAAAGAATAATTCCTGATGTGTAACGAACGTGTACGTTAAAAAGGACCGCATTCGCGCTAATTAGAATGTAGAAACTTGAATTAGGAAAAAGCGGGAGGGGCGCGATCGGATAGAGTGGATAATTGGACGGAAGAATGGAAAGAAAAGTCGGTTATAGATAGCTGAGAAAAAGCAAAAGGTATGATTTCAATTCGATACGAATTCTGGATATTTTGATTTTTTTCCGAAAGGAATTTACATAGCACGCAGTGTTCTGCGACGTCGTCATTGACAACATGATGGTCGGTACACTCGCTGTCATGAATCTGGTCAACATGATGTGTTGGTGATGGGTCAATGAGACTTTTATGATGATGAAAATGAGGAACGATCCCTATCAAAACAAGATAGAAAACCGCTAACGCAGTAAAAACAAACCGATGGACGACTGACATTTGCATTGCTTTCATCTTTGGATTCTATGAAAAACGGAACTGATAAACAACGGATTCTTTGTCACTAATAACGGTAAAGCCGTTACGAAGTTACAAAAAAATCTTCGAGAGGTGACAAAAATGCTCCGATAGTGTCATTCTGAGCGTTAGCGAAGAATCTGTAACCCTTTGAGTTACGCATGTTCGCAGATGCTTCGCTAACGCTCAGCATGACCGTATTTGTACTTTTTGGTCAATCCCACTCAATCACTCAATGCTACCTGACGACACAAAACCAACCAAAAGAAAAATGCCACCAATAATTCCGAGCAAGAGCACCACGAACCATTGCTCCATAAATCCTTTAAGCACGGCATCTTCCGGGTTAGCGGCCTTATAGAAGACTTCCACAGACTCGCCCACGCGATACGAAGGCGGACTGGAATAGAGTGTGCTTCTATAAGTAAATTTCTGGCCAATCACGTCGTACTCCACGATTGGCGCGGTTCCGGAACCCGATCCGCTTCCGACCATTTCAATCACGACGCCTTCCGCGCGCTCGGATTCCAAAATGAAATTTCGTTTGCGCTGATAGATCCAGCCTGCCAACCCAAGAAAGATAATTCCCACGCCGTTAAAAATCAGATCGCTGATTTCGAAATCCATGATAACTCCTTGATATTTTAAGAACGAGTGAAACGAAAGCAATTTCATGATAATCGATGACAAATAATTGCAATTCAATAAATTTACAAACTGCGAAATAGAAAAACCCCAATTTCTTACGAAAAAGGGGTTTAAATTTTGGGACGATTTACATTCCCGATCGGCCAATCGGCTTTTTTAAAAGCCTATTGACTAGTAACGGCCGGAATTGCCACCGCGATCGCCAAAGGATTTTTTCTCCATCGGCTTCGCGATATTGACGGTAAGGTTACGATCATTGAGCGAATAGTTGTTAAACATTTGGATCGCTTTTGCCGCTTCTTCGTCGCTTGACATTTCAACAAAACCAAAACCTTTGGATTTGCCGGACATTTTGTCCATGATGATTTTCGCCGATGTGACGGTTCCCGCTTGGGAAAAAAGATCGGTTAGCCCTTGCTCGTTGTTTTGGTACGAGAGGTTTCCGACGTACAATTTGTTCTGATTCATGAGAGTCTCCTTGGTATAAGAAAAAATAAGAAAGTTTAGAAAACAATTTCTTCTCTATTCAAAATAGAAAAAAAAAGCCCCAACAGGTTACTATTGAGGCCTTAAAAATAAATCCGGCAACGTCCTACTTTCCCATGCAGTTGCCCACATGGTATCATTGGCGCTGGCGAGCTTAACTGCTCTGTTCGGAAAGGGAAGAGGTGTGACCTCGCCGCAATAATCACCGGAAATTAAAAATAGTGACAATTGGGTTGATATGATTTTTGGAATACAATTTACAATAACAAAATGCTTTATTAAAATAAAATAAATCAAGCCGCACGACTTATTAGTATCACTCGACTGAACGCATTACTGCGCTTACATCTGTGACCTATCAACCACGTAGTCTCCGTGGAGTCTTTAGTGGCGCCGAAGCGCCAGAGATATCTAATCTTGAGGTGGGTTTCGTACTTAGATGCTTTCAGCACTTATC
>JANNSF010000257.1:0-4100 GCA_031402315.1 bacterium
GCCCAGCGGGTGAAACTCGCGGAAGAATTATCAAAACCCAGCACGGGAAAAACACTGTATATTCTGGACGAACCTACGACCGGTTTACATTTTCAGGATATTGACATGCTGGTCAATGTTCTTGGGAAACTTGTCGATCTCGGCAATACGGTCATTGTCGTTGAACACAATCTCGACGTCATAAAATGTGCGGATTGGGTGATCGACGTTGGGCCGGAAGGTGGCGGTAGCGGTGGTGAAATCGTCGCGGAGGGTACGCCGGAACAAATTGTGAAAGCAAAAAAGTCTTACACCGGAAAATATTTAGAAATTGAATTAAACCGCTTTAAAGTGTAATATTGCACGAATTTTGGGTTTTCGTCCGGAACAAACCGGCATAGAGTTTTAACCAACGAATTGAAATAGAATTGGAAGAATTAATTTACAAAACGGCCAAAGACAATATTCGCCTTGTTGAAAAAGTGACGGTGGCCCGATTGTTCGCGGACTTGAAGAACAAGATGCATCTCGAACTCGTGGTGGATGCGGGTCTCGATGAAAAATATTTTTCGCAACGTGATTTGCATCGCCCGGGACTTGCCCTTGCAGGATTTGTTAAACTGTTTACCCATGAAAAAATTCAAATCATCGGAAATACTGAAAATTATTATCTTTTGAGTCAGTCCGATCCGGAACGTAAAGTGGCTCTCGAAACCCTCTTCGAATTTGACATGCCCTGCATTATTGTAACCAATGGAAATGCCGTCGTTCAGGAAATGCGAGAACTTTGCTTACGTAAAAAAGTTCCTCTAATCTCAACCAATCTGTCGACGACCGAAGCCATTCACAATATCAGCAATTACCTCGCCGAAATTTTTGCCCCGGAAATGACCATGCACGGATCGATGGTGGATGTGTACGGCATCGGCATGGTTCTGGTCGGCAAAAGTGGTATTGGGAAAAGTGAAATTGCGCTTGATCTGGTTGAGCGGGGTCATCGCCTTGTGGTGGATGACTCGATTCGGATCAGTCGTACCTCCGGGGACATATTGATGGCACGAGGGCATGATCATTTGAAACATTATATTGAAGTGCGTGGGGTCGGCATTCTCGATGTGCGCGAAATGTTCGGAATACGCGCGGTGCGTTTGCAGAAGCGCGTGGAAGTGGTCGTCGATCTTCAGTTGTGGGACGGTAAGGAAGAGTACGAGCGGCTGGGGTTGGATGAAACTACGATTGATATTCTGGGCGTTAAAGTCCCGCATGTGCGATTGCCCATTTATCCCGGAAAAAATATTACGGTTATTGCGGAGGCCATTGCGCTCAATTTCCTTCTTAAGGTTAATGGTTATGATGCGGCAAAAGAATTTACTCGAAAATTGGCGGATGAAATTCAAAACAAGAATAGGAATTTGAAATCCCATATTACCAATAAGTATCTTAACGGCGACCAGGAGTAATTTTGCACGAGAATAAAATTTTAGAGATAAAAGTCGGAATCACGATTTTGATTGGAATTATTCTGCTGGTTCTTTCCATCGTCTGGCTCAAAGGTATTACATTCAAGCCCAATACATTCACGGCGTCGGTCATTTTTGACAATACCGCCGGATTACAGATTGGCGATCCTGTCACCGTGAGCGGTATGAACGTCGGCAAGGTAACGGACATCGTGCTGGAAGACGACTCCGTTCTTGTTTTGGTCAGCCTGTCTAATTCGGTCTTGCTGAAAAAAGATGCGGCCGCTGTCATTGGAAGCGTTGACTTTTTCGGCGCTAAAAAAATCGACTTGATTCCCGGAAAAGACTCGGCCCGTCTCGGCGTCGGAAAAATTTACGGCGCGCGTGAACCCGATCTTACCGAACTTACGAGTCAACTCAAGGAGATCGCGGCGGACGTGAAGGGTACGCTAAAACGCGTGGACAGTGTGCTTATTGGCGTCAATAGTTTCGTGGGCGACAAATCGGTAATTGCTGGCCTTAAACATGCCGTGCACAATCTGGACTCGACGACGACGCTCGTCAAATTTATGGTTGAAAAGAGCGACGGAAAAATTGATTCGGCTTTAACGCGATTTGTCACCGCCTCCCGACATTTTAGAAATATTTTAGAGAAAACAGACATCCGGATGGATACCGCTTTTGTCAATGTCGGTCGCATTACAGCCAATGTGCTCGGAGTCACACAATCGTTAGACAGTATTGTCAACAAGGTGAAAAAAGGCGAAGGCAATCTCGGAAAACTCATCTACGAGGATAATCTCTATACGCGTCTTGACCATACGACCCAGCAGCTGGATTCGCTGATCGCCGGCATCCGTAAAAAGGGTATGAGTGTCAATGTTAATCTTTTCGGAAATTAGTATGAATTTCTGGACATCGGTTGCATTCAGCCTCTTCTCCGGTATCATGATTATGCTGGGCGGTTGGATTTTTACATTCAAAAAGAACTGGGAAAAGCGATATCTTGATTTTTTTATTGCATTGGGCGCCGGCTACATCCTCGCGGTCGCGCTGCTTGACATGATTCCGGAAGCTTTCGCGATAATGCCGTCATGCATGATTTTTGTTATTTTAGGATATTTGGTCGTTCATCTATTTGAGCACGTCCTGACGCCACACTTTCACTTTGGTGAAGAGACGCATCAACATCTTATTTCAAGCGTGGTGGGTTACTCCGCACTCGTGGGGCTGATGGTGCATAATTTCTTTAGTGGTGTTGCCATTGGTTCCGGCATGCTCATGGATTTTGATTCGGGGCTCATGATTTTTTTGGGCACCGTGCTTCACAAAATTCCCGAAGGATTTACGATTTCATCTATCTTATTCGCTGCGCACCACAAGAAACGGTACAGTTTTATAGGTACAGTTGCACTTGCATTGGCGTCGATTTTGGGTACCACGCTCATCTATGTTGTTGATTTGAGATTTGAAGAAGTAAAAACGGTGGCGCTCGCCATGTCGGCCGGCACTTTTATTCACGTCGCCACGACGGATTTAATTCCGCGCATCAACGATACCGAATCGCGTTGGCTTCCGGCGGTTTTATTTCTCGGCGTAGCCATGTTTCTTGTCAGCCAGAAATTGATTTTGCATTAATCGTCCGCCCAGGACGTGGCTGATTTATTCCACCGTCACACTCTTCGCAAGATTGCGTGGCTGATCGACATTGCATCCGCGCAGAACCGCCATATGGTAAGAAAGTAATTGAAGCGGTATCACCGACAGAATGGGAATTAAAAAATCGAGAGTTTTGGGGATGTAAATCACATGATCGGCTTTTGAAACCATCGCCTCGTTGCCTTCGGTCGTGATGGCGATGACTTTTCCGCCACGGGCACGCACTTCTTCGATATTACTGATTACTTTATCATAAATCGCATCTTTGGGTGCAATGAAGACAATGGGCATCTGTTCGTCGATGAGGGCAATAGGACCGTGTTTCATTTCCGCGGCCGGATAGCCTTCCGCATGGATATAAGAAATTTCTTTAAGTTTCAACGCGCCCTCGAGCGCAACGGGAAAATTATAACCGCGTCCAAGGTATAGAAAATTTCTGTGCGATTTATATTCTTCAGCAATTCTCAAAATTGTTTTATCCTGATCAAAGATGGATTTTACCTTTTCTGGCAATGCGAGCAATTCGTCCGCGATTTGTTTGCCTTCGGTCGAAGACATGTTGCGTTGACGCGCAAGCAAAAGTGTCAAAAGCGCAATAACCGCAAGTTGCGAGGTGAAAGCCTTCGTCGAGGCGACGCCGATTTCCGGCCCGGCATGCGTATAGACGCCGCCGTCCGACTCGCGCGCGATGGAACTTCCTACAACGTTACAAATCGCTAGCACAAGTGCCCCACGGCGTTTCGCCTCGCGCATGGCCGCCAGCGTATCCGCCGTTTCACCGGACTGGCTAATGACAATGACGACGGTTCCTTCTTCGACCACCGGATTGCGATAGCGAAATTCAGATGCGTACTCCACTTCCACACTGATCCGGGCGAACTCCTCGATCATATATTCCCCAACCAGCGCGGAGTGCCACGACGTACCGCATGCGATAAAAATAATTTTCTTGGTCTTGGCGAGTGCTTCCATATGCCGGGATATGCCGCCAAGCCTTGCCAT
>JANNSF010000258.1:0-10647 GCA_031402315.1 bacterium
TCCCATGGCCTCAACCATTTCATGGGTCACTGTAGACGCATCCCTAACGCACCCGGCACACAACAGAGAGATTATTACTATTCTGAAGCGGATCATTTTTTCTTCAAGTTGCTTGCTTGCTTGACGATATAACTTTCTTCAACGATCTTCCCGCCGGTCCGATACACTCCCCAATAACTTTCATCGTAGAGCAGGAAGTACTTTCCATTCTTAAGCTTAAATATCTGGACTTGAAGGATCTTCTCATCTGAATTTAACGCCAAATCTTCGAACAAATTATAGCTCTTTAACTCCAATGGTGTTATTTCCGACCCAAGCTCCGGAGAAAGTGAATATGAAACAGCAGAACCATTTAGCGTATAATCCTCTCTTTGAGAAAAACTCGAACCGAACATCCCGCCGCCGACACCGCCACCGACGATTGCTATGATTGCAACGGGATGGAGAAATGGTATTGGCTGATCAATCTTCTTACCTTCGTCGGTTCTCTTGTCGCCTTCAAAAGACTTTCCTACGAAATACCCAACTGTCCCTCCAACGGCAAGGCCTGCCGCTGCGCCGGCAACTATTTTCATTGTTTTTCCGTCCGTTCCCAAAAACTCGATTTTGGAAATGACTTCATGAGCGATCTCGCTCTTCAGAGTTCCCTGGCTGATTAATATGCGGTCTTCCATCACTCGATCCACCACGCAGTCAATATCAACGCTGCCTACATAAATCGTTGCCCTGCGGCCTTCTTTTGAACTCTTGCGGGATTGCCATTCGGCACCCGTATATTGGATGGACGACGCACCACAACCTATCAAAAGGGAGCAAGAAAGAACGATTATCTTTAGTTTCATGAATCTCTCCAAATATTAATGATTTAAAAAACGTTCGGCATCGATCGCGGCCATACAGCCTGTACCCGCGGCGGTAATGGCCTGGCGATAATAGCTGTCCTGAACATCGCCGCATGCGAAAACGCCAGGTATATTGGTCATTGTGCTCTTTCCATCGGTTATAATATACCCGTTTTCGTCCATTTTGATCTGATTTAAAAAAATATCGGTATTCGGCTTGTGACCAATCGCCAAAAAAAGACCGTCCGACGGTATATCCAAAACAACATTTGATAAAGTATCCCGGATCGTCAATCCCTGTATATGAGAATCCGTTGTACCGGTAATATCAATCACTTCGGAATTCCAGAGGAATTTCACCTTTTCATTCTTAAAAACACGATCTTGCATGATTTTCGAAGCGCGCAGAGTGTCACGCCGATGGAGAATTGTCACGCTTTTTGCAAATTTTGTTAGGAAACCTGCCTCTTCCAGCGCCGTATCGCCTCCTCCGACCACATGGATTTCTTTCCCTTTGAAAAAAAATCCATCGCAGGTGGCACATGCAGAAACGCCATAGCCCATCAATTCTTTTTCTTTTGGCAGGTCTAAGAGTTTTGCGCTTGCGCCGGTTGAAATAATAACCGCTTCCGAAAAATGAACTTCATTCGTATCGTCGACGAGCTTGAAAGGACGGCTTGAAAAATCCACGGATTGAATAGTCTTAAAGTGACAGACCGTACCGAACCGTTGCGCCTGTTCTCTAAAAAATTCCATCATTTCAGGTCCCATGATACCCTTTGGGAATCCGGGGTAATTCTCAACTTCGGTTGTAATGGTTAGTTGTCCGCCGGGCTGAGAGCCTTCAAATATAATGGGATCTAAATTTGCCCTCGATGCATAGATTCCCGCCGTAAAACCCGCCGGTCCGGATCCTATAATAACAACCTTGTTAACCTTGCCCACCTTCAACTCCCATTAAATATTGACCAAATATAACTTCCTGAGTCTATTTAGCAGAAACCAGAATACAAAACATTGGGTTACCAATTCAAATAGTATGGCGCCTGCAAATTTAAGCGACACTATATCATCCTGTAACCCGTACTTAAAAAAAGGAACAAAAACAACAATTCCGATCAAAATATGATAAGGAATTCTTGAGTAAAAACCAATGAGCGAAAATGGAAAATCCATATTTTGGGCTTTCATTTTGAACCAAATTGAGTCTGCAACATAGATAGCAACAAAAACATTTAGCGCAAAACCAAGGCTTTTTATCCAAGTAAATAAGTCAAATGCACCTGTTTGGAGTGTCAAAAACAGCCATATGGCAAAGCCCATTAGATTCGAAACGGTCAGAAAGTTTAAGACCTGACCTCGAAAAGTGACAAAGTCCCTCCAGCCTTCTTTAAGAATGTTTTGATCTTCTTTTGAAATCATGATCGCCCCCAAATTACAAAACCGGCCCATTCATGAATCGGCCGACGGGACATGATCCAATTCAGTTTAGCCTTTCTTAGACTCCGACTAACATCAGGATACTCCCCTGTTAAATGCGAATAAAATTCGTCCATAAAGGATGCCGTAGTATGATCTTCAATTTTCCACAATGAAGAAACAACGTTGGAAGCGCCGGCGATCAGAAATGATCGGGTGAGGCCTATCACACCCTCACTTTTGAATATCCTTCCCCGTCCCGTCTGACAGGCCGATAAAACAACCGTCGCGTTTTTGAAATTCATCCGCTCAATTTCTTTTGCCGTCACAAGTTGATCCAACGAGTCCTCGCCAAAAACCAGGGCGCTGGCTTCCGGCTTTTCAAGATCGACAATACCATGCATTGCAAAGTGGTATATGCTTGATTCGTTCTTTGTTAGAAGCTGATTCTTTGACTTATTCGCCAACAAATAGGTGGATTTTTTCTTGAAATGACTACTGATCGCGGCCGCTTCTTTCAGTACACCGCTTAACGGAGAAAAATCCCTATATTTTTCATTAGCATAAATGGTGATGGATGAAATCGATTTGTGGGGAGGGGCTATCATTTTATAGAGGCGAAGCGAGGGAGCGTAGACAACATCCAATTTTTCAATAAGAAATTCATTTTGACCAAGAACTTCAAAAGGAAGTAGGCTTAGGATACCATCCGGAACGATAACAAGAGCTTTTTTTGTGTCGAATTTGTCAAAATTGGGCAGAAGGCATGTAAACAAAACGCTCGATAGCGTTCTTATTGCCAGTGAATCATTGGATTTGGAAGCCAGCAGTGCCATTAAGGCGCTTGCATTAGAGGCTATGAATGTGCGCGAAGGCAGCTTATTCAAACTCCACTTATCGCCAATGCGATAAAATACGTAGGAATCCGGTGTTGATAAAAAGTACTCCGCAATTTGCAAGTCTTCATCGTAGGGTGTATGGCCTAACTTCGCCTCCAATTTCTGCGACTTTGACTTTTCGTAAACTTCAATCGCCCTGTGAATATCTTCCTTTTCAATTAACACCCTAACATAATTTCTATACAGCTCATTGCATTTTTCTTCAAAGAAATAGAAATCTTCATTGTCCTGGGCTTCGGAGTCGTTAACAAACGCCATTTGGTTAATAGCCACTCCATAGAGCGAATCTGCCATTCGCCAATCAGCACCCTCAAACGACAAAGCAAGCCTTCCCAGCACAATCCATTGTAGCGAAGGAAACATACGACTGAACGCGCAAGCCCTGTCAAAATAGTCACGTGCCACCTCTATTCGGTTAGCCTTTAAGGACAAGTCCCCTAATGCAATTAACGTATTTATGACATCCGTTTTACGGTTAATACGCTCAAAAATTACAAGTGCTGAGTCGAGTGCGGATTGTGACTGATCATATTTTCCCTCTACTTTGTTGATTTCGGCTTTCGAGAGGAGCCAGTTGCCCATACCAACTAAGTCATGATTCTGGGCTGAGTAATCTAGGGCAATGCCGACGGCCTCTTTAGCTTTTAAGTACTCTTCCTCTTCTGTATAGAGATAACTCAAATTTCCATAAACCAAGGCAATACCCGCAGAATCCTTTGCCGCACGATAGAACTTAATCGCGTTTTCATAAGCCTTACGTGCTCCCGATAAGTCGTTGAGATCATAATACACATTTGCCAGGTTCGAATAATCCACCGCGATTGCGTCAAGATCATTGATCTCTTCATCCGATCGAAGGATTGTTTCGTAAATTCGTTTGGCAGCGAACAGGTTACCGACCTGACGATGGATGATTCCAACATTAGATAGAACAAGCGAGAGCAGGTATGCATAGGAGTTTTTTTCACAAATGGTTTGTGCTTCACCGAGCACCATAAGCGCTTCGTCAAATTTTGATTCACGATGATATAACACTCCCTGTGTATTGAGCCATCGAGCCTTTCTTTTCAAATCTTCTCCAACAAGCATCTTCGCAGCGTCTAATAGGTCCTGAGCTTTCCTGCAGTTGTTTGATTCAATTAAGACCAGAGCAAACTCCGTGAAAATGCGAAATGAGAGTGAGTCAGTTTTAATTGGCAAGGCAAGACATTTTATGTACGTCAATGCCGATTCAGAATTTTTGCCGATATAGAAGTAGCTTTTTGCCACGAAGGAAAGTAGTTCAACGGAGAGATTAGGATCGCAGGCTTCAAACTGTGCAACGACATTCGCATATTCGCGAGCCTCAAACGAATTCCGGATCGTTGCTTCAGTTTTTGTTGAATCACAAAGAAATACCAACGTCCACAGAACAACCATGGAGCTATCTCAGTCGCATTTCAAAAGCTTTTGCCAATTCCTCAGGGAATGTCTCCACGCGATATTTACTTCGGAGGGCAACCATCCATTCTGAATAAAGCGCCTGACTTCTTGACAGACGCATGTCCTGTTCAACCCTTTCCCTAATAACATGAAGCTTCTGAAACTGACCACTTTTGCTTTCGTCCAGTCGAACGATCGCGTATCCATCTTTGTATTGAAAGGGCTTTGATACTTCATTTGACTTCAAGTTCTTGATGCGATCGAGCAACTCCGATTTTCCGACAGAGCTCATCCATGGATGCTTACGTGCGCTTCCGCTCTTTTGAAAAACAGCAAAAATTTCCGAAAAATTGCGGCCCTTCGAAATTTGGTCATAACAAATATTTAGCGTATCCACATTTTTTGAAAAAATTTCAGCAATTCGAACCGAATCCGGGTTGCGATATCTGGCTTTATTCAGTTCAAAATATGAGCTTAATTCCGCATCGGTAAAAGCCTCAGGAACTTTTGTTTTCTCTTTGACGGCAAATTCCGAGGTAGTACTCTTTTTGTAGTTGTCCAGCTTTTGCAACATATTTTGGCTCAGAGATAATCCCTGGTATCGCGCAAGCGACGCAATCAATTTAACTTTGGCCGCGCTCTTTAAACCCTTTACTACAATGGTTTCTGTAAACTTAATTTGTGAATGATTATCCGTCATCGCATAAATCAAATCCTGAATCGCTATCGTCTGATCTGAAAAGGAGGCCAAAATTTGGCTTTTGTCATCGATAGTAAGAGGCGCCGCAGCGGTCTCCGACTTTTGTAGAAAAAGCTTAATACCCGTAGACCTTGTTTCAAAACGGTTGGCGCTTAACACACTGTCTTCAAAACTTTCGCGTAATTTCAGAGCGTTTGATTTCGCTGCTAGACGGCCCAATAGAATATTTTCGGCGAACGCGGTAATATCCCCTGCCTTGACATCCCCTCTTTCTCGTATTCCAGTACAAAGCACTACATGGTATCCTTTTTCGCCTTCAAGCACGCCAATGGCCTTTTCTTTCATATTGAATACAAAATTAGCCCAATCCGTCCTGAGGTCCTCATATCGCAGAAACCCCAGGTCCCCGCCAACATATTTCGTATTTTCGTCTTGTGAATGTTGTTCCGCCAACTTTCCAAAGAGTTCAGGTTTTTCCCTAAGCGCAACTGCAAGCGAATCCGCAAGTAGTTTTGCAGATAACTTATCCCGATAGATATGCTTCAAGTTTGGCTTGAATTCGATTTTCTGAGAGCTCCCGGACTGAAAATTAATGACGATATGGCATAACTTGACTTCTGTCTTCATTGCTTTAACAGTTTCCTGAATTTGCTCACTCGACAACATGGGTCTCAAAAGCTTCTCGGATATATACAAACTGTAAAACAACTCATCTTCGTAAGTTTTTGCTTTGAACTGAACATAACTATTTGTTTCAAATCCCTCTTGAATCGCAAATTTTTCAATTAAACGGGAATTGATGAGATTATTTAGGAGCTGAACACGTACGGATTGATTTTGTAAGTCCGTTTCTTCCGTTCGGGCAGATTTCGTAAACCTTTTATAATCGCCCAAAAAAATTGTATCCTTTCCGACGATCGCGATGGGAGGATTTTTCGGCAAATTAGTTTTCTCTGAATTGCAAGAAAGGCACAATAAGGCACCTAGTATTAGCCAACGTAACATTGTTACTCCAGTCTTAAAATTTTTAGTTTGATGCTTGAGCGCTGTCGTAGGGCATGACGGCAGCACGTAATTTTGTGCTGTCTTGATCTAAAATTTGCGTTGAATCCGGTTTATGCTTTTTGACAAGGTCTTTGTTTTTGTACGTCGAGCCAAATTTATCGGTCCTTTTTGTTCCATCTGGAAATTCAATGTGACGAAGCCATGAAAAATAGTAATGCTCCATTTTCTCGCCAACATTGCCGCCGTCAATTGGCCCTTCCAGAGTGATCTTTCTTCCATCCTTTTTTCCGAACAGTTTGAAGTACATTTTTGTTCGGCTCAAATCAACTAGGTTCTGAATGAGGACTACGTTTTTTGTGTCATTTTCAAAAATCAAATCCGGGGCTGGATCGTAAATCGTCGCATCAAGTCCAATCGGAGCATAGTATTTTACTTCGTAAGAATGATTGGTACGCTTCTTAACGTAAAGTCCGGCAAAAAAAACGGTTCTGAATAGTGTGCTTGATATCTGACACATGCCACCTCCCCAATTCGGTTCGCTGCTGTCGCCATTTACGATAACCAACTCTTTTAGATAGCCTGTTATGCTATCTACCAGCCCCATTGTTTTCACAAAAGAAAAAGTCTTTCCGGGTTCAAGCAAAAGATTTTGAAATTTTTTCGCTCCGTGATCAATATTAAACTTACGATTGGCCGGCGATCCAAAAAAATCAGTCACTCCGGTCGCTAAAACATCCGTGATACCAAATTTGTTATCCGGATTGGCTATCCCGCCTTCAAGGTGCGCCACAATCAACGGCGCCCTAAAATTCCCCACGGAATCAAGGTCCGGGGTCACCAGGAATTTATTGATGCTTGCAATAGATCGCGAAACGTCAAGATAGTAACCATCACGGGCAATCCCGTCGGCAACGGGCTTACCTTTTTCGTCACGAATCGTAATATCTTCTTTTGCGCGATACATGTATGGGGCTATCCGCTGATTAAGCTCTGCCCTTAGCTTTTCGCTATTAAAAACCGGCTCAAGTTTAAATCCGGATACCGGCTCCGACTTGGATCCGGTTTCTGTCTTTATTTTACGGAATTCGATCCAATCTCGCTTTTCTCCAATTGTAATTCCCCATGAATCATAGTTGTAACCATCATAACTATAGATCATTCGAAGGGAGCGCCCGAGCATGTAACGCGTTTTTCGAATGGCCGCTTGCGCAATTTCGTACGTAATCTGTGGCGATCGGCTTTCGATAGATATCGTGATACTCTTCTTATCAAACGAAGCCAATATGCTCTTATATTGATCAATCGCCTTTTCTTCATCAAAACCTAACCCCGATGTCCCACTCACAACGGCGTATTCTTTGAGAGCATAGGCTACCGATGCGTCAACAGGTTGATTGTTTTTCAGTTTAGGAATTTTTTGCGTAATCGCTTTTACAAACCGCTTGTCGTCAAAAGAGCTGTTGATAGAAACTGTCTTTGAAGAGAAAATGCAATTCAATCGCACTTTGAAGTTAGCCCAATAGTTTTGCTGGTGCCCTATATCAAAGGCTTCGAGAAGAGCGCGCTCGATGTCAAATGTGGGGGCTATTTCATTGCTACGAATCAGAAAACGGCCTTCTGACGACTCTAAAATAATCTCCTCGCCCGCAAAATCCCGTACGTGTCCTTGAAGAATTTCGCGTGCCTCCGAAATAGTCGTGCCACCAAGCGACACATGATTTACTTTGATATTCCATACTATCCGGCTATTCAGAATGATGTTATTTAAGCCAATAAGGCCGACAAGAAATCCGGCCCCAAAAAAGAAACGGGACATACGTCGATTCCATCGGCCCGAAAAGGTGGATGAAAATGCAGCGACACCTTGCTTGGGTGCATAATTCGCAGCCATTTCTACTGACATGATCTCACTCGTCTCTCAAAGTAATACTCCGTTGAACTCAATAACCATATTGTCATATATAATATTTTTTAGTAAATTATTCAAATAATTCTCATGAATAATGGCCGCAGGTAATTTGATTAAAAGCCCTAATATCCGACCATCCTTAATTGGAAGGAATGCTCCATTTTTTATATGGAAAGAGGCAAAACTTTTCTCAAGTAATTATACACGTTGCCGATGACTCTCCGGAAAAAAATTGTTTTTATCATAATTGGTGCAGCACTTATCCCCGCGCTAAGCGGAATCATGGCCATTCGTTTTATGAAGGGTAAAATTTATGATCCGGGCAATCATGACACCCTCCTACAAACGGGTCTGGACCAGGCCTTACGTCACCTGGAAATGCAAAGGAATCTATTTAATGAGGCGACTCGCGTATTTTGCGAGTCCACCGTAGCGAAAAGAATGGTTATTGAGTTAGCCACACAACGACTTACTCAAGAAGAAATATCGGACTTTTGGAAACAAGGGTATTTCAACCAAAATAGTATTTCATTTGCCGGAATATATTTTAACGGCCTTGTTTCTTCACGTGGCCGATGGGAATTTAACGATACTTCGATTCTTCGATCTTTTACAGAGAAGGAGAGATCTGAGCTGTTCCTTAGCGAGGGAGCTATTGTCAATTCACGACGATTCGTGATATCGGAAAGCAGAATTCTAACGCTGGTTTTTGTCCGAAAAATTGACCCTTCAAATTATGATCTTTTTCAGAGTGCTATAAAGAAGCATGAAGAACTGAAACTTCATGACCAATCGCTCGATTCTTATGTTCAATTTTTGTTCGTATTATTGACGGTGTCCTGTATCGTCTGTATCGGAATCCTGTTCGTATCCATACACCGCTTGCTTTTAAGCCACCTATTGACCTTGGCCAATGATGCCAAGAATATTTCAGAGGGTATTTGGAATGCGCCCATTCAAGTTCACACCGAGGCTATCGAGATTATGATGATTGCCAAAGCATTCAACAGACTTATTGAAAATGCAAAGGCGGAACGGGATCAGATTTTGAAATTAGAAAAAGTCGTCACCTGGCGAGAAATTGCTCAGCGTTTGGCGCATGAAATCAAAAACCCTTTAACTCCGATTCAACTCACGATCCAGCAAATAAAAGACTCCTACCGCGGCGACGATGCGCAATTCAAAAGAATTTTGGATGAATGTTGCGAAATTATTGAAGAAGAAATTGAGAGTTTGCGCAACCTTACGAAAGAATTTTCCGAATTTGCAAGAATGCCTCAAATAAAACTTAGGACATGTGATCTAAATCCCATCGTCCAGGATACGATAATCTTGTATCCTGATTTAGTACAGCTAACTCTTCACTCCGGCTTATCGTCTGTGAACGCGGACCCTGAATCGATCAAGCGTGTCTTGCAAAATCTGTTGGATAATTCAATGGCCGCGCTAAAGGATAGAATTGACGGATTGATAAGGGTTGCCACGTCGGAAGATACAGCCCACATACGACTGACTATTTCGGATAATGGCGCCGGAATTCCCGCTACGCATTTATCCAAGATTTTTGAACCTCACTTTTCTACCAAGTCGACAGGGATGGGGTTGGGGCTCTCTATTGTAAAGCAAATCATCGACGAGCACGGTGCGACCATAACGGTAGAAAGTATTGAAAACTTAGGAACCACTTTCATCATTAAATTCTTAAAAATAGAGGAGGACTGATGGCGTATTGGATTTTGAAATCCGAACCCAGCGTTTATTCATACGATACTCTGGTCAAGGACAAGCGCGCGGTTTGGGACGGTGTCAAAAATTTTCAAGCTTTAATAAATCTTCGAGCGATGAAAAAGGGCGATCTTGCTTTTTTTTATCATAGTAACGAAGGAAAGTGTATTGTTGGAATATGTGAGATTACGAAAGAAGCCTATGCGGATCCGAAGCTTTCAGACGATCGACTGGTAGTCGTCGAATTAGTCCCCAAGAAGAAATTAGCCCATGAAGTCACTCTGTCGGCGATAAAAGCTAACCCAAAACTGCAGGAATTGAAACTTGTCCGCCAATCGCGGCTATCGGTTAGTCCTGCAACGGATGCGATGTGGAAGGAATTACTTCGAATGGCCGGTGAATCTACTGAGTAAATAAATTCAGGGCTTCGATGTATTTTTCGCTTGTTTTATTGATGATGTCTTCGGGTAGTTGAGGTGCAGCCGTATTATTATCCCAGCGTATTCCCAACAGATAATCACGAAGAAACTGCTTATCAAAACTAGGCTGTTTTCCGCCGGGCCTGTACTGATTCGCAGGCCAAAATCTGGAAGAATCCGGTGTCAATAGCTCGTCAATTAGGATCGTCTCCCCATGGCGGTTACCAAATTCCATCTTTGTGTCTGCAATGATGATCCCCTTGGACTCGGCGATTCTCTGAGCATAGTTGTATATTTCAATGGCTTT
>JANNSF010000259.1:0-1600 GCA_031402315.1 bacterium
TTTGTAAAAACCAATCAAATTGATCTGATTGCCTTAACCACCACCGGTCGAACCGGATTTATTACCCTAACCCACAGCATTGCCGAGTGTCTCATTAACCATGAATCAACTCCAGTTTTGGCAATCAATGTGGGTGATTAAAAAAATTACGATCTCCAGGTTATAATTACCGCCAGTTACTTGTGAACACGAATAGAGTCATATAGAATTATAGGACATACAGAGTTTCAAATAGAAAAAGCTATGTGAATTTGTCTTTCCCCTGCAACTATGTGGTTTAAAAATCAAGCTACCGAACATTTTCAATGCTGTAACGCCTCCACCGCTTTTCGGAAGTGTTTATAGGCTAATTCCGCTTCATCGGCAAAGCCACTGTATTTTGCTTTTCCACTTTTAATTTTTCCTCTCGCCTCGTGAGTGATGGACTCAATCTTTTCCCTTGCCTCTTCCATCCGAACGTGGAAAATCTCCTTCACCTCAAATTTCTTCAGGCTAAATTTTAGCCGGAGGATTTCCAACTTCAGACGAAACATTTCTACCTCGTGGTCGAAATCGGTTTGATGCTGAGCGGTCTTTATTTTCTTACTGATTTCGACTTTTACAACTTCAAGGGCGGCTAGAATTTTTCCGATCCGATAACCAAATGACTTTTTCTCATCCGCTCCCCCGACATTAAGTTGAGCCTCCAGGATTTCAATCCTTTTCTTCACGTCATCCTCTTTGCCTTCTATAGTGAATGCTTCATTCCATTCATCCAGTCGTTTGAGAAAATTTTTCTTCATTTCCATGAACTTGTCTCTGGCCTCAGTTTTACCTAATGCCAGTTGTACGGCAAATTCATCGAGCTCGTGACGAGCCATCTGCAGTTTATCGCCAGTTTCCTGTAGGAGGCTTTTTTCGATGGGTTGTTCTTGCTTGTTCATAATGCTTATTGTTAGATTTATTTACTACCATAATAATTTGATGCCAGCCGTGTAATTCTTTGTTTATTGGAGTCGCAGCTTGCTTTCAGCTTACTCAATTGTTTCTTATCCGCTTTGTGATTACCCTTTTTCACGTTCACTAACAATACTTGCTTATCATGCAGCTGTCCAATAGTTTCCTCCATATCGGCAAAAAAAACCTTATCCTTTTCCGGTAGATTGTTTTTTACTTTTGAGAGATACACTACCGCTTTAATTGCCTTCCGGGTTCGGTGTATTTCCTTCATGTTAGGTTTTGGCATAAGGTGCTCCTCAATTTCATTATACTTCTGGCTAATGAAATGCTTAAAATCTTCTTTAGAAACCTTTGCCAGTTGGGGTTTGAGCTTTCTCCACTCTTTCTCAATGGAATCAATAAAGAATGGAATGTCTTCCATGAAAGTTTCCATAGGTGGAGTCACTATCACTTTTCCTGACTTCGTTTTTTTTACCAATTTCCCTGTCAACAATTTTCTAAATACCTCCCGCTCTCGAATGGCTCCTGCCTTTCTAAAAATATTCCGAAATGGAATAAACATTTGATGCCCTTTGAATTTTTTTTTACTGTAGACGACCAGATTTATGATCGCCTTCATCTTTTTAACATCCACCCTTATCTGGTGCAATGTTTCCTCATC
>JANNSF010000260.1:0-1744 GCA_031402315.1 bacterium
AGAGGAGCACCCCAGAGCCCTGGAACAAGGTAGATCACAAAAGAAAAGGTAAGCGTTGATAGAAGTAATCGCGGTACAGAAATGTGTTCAACCCTACTATCCCCCTTCATGGACAACTTCCCGAGCAAATAAAAGCCGAGAAGCCCAAAAATTACTACCCATAGTGCAATATTGATATCGCGGTCGAGGAGGCCCCAATGATAGGCCTGATCGGCGATGCTGAAAAATTTCAAGCAAAGGGCTAATTCCAGAAACCCCAACGTTACTTTAACCGCATTGAGCCATCCACCGGATTTCGGCATGGCTTTTATCCATTCGGGAAAAACTGCAAACAGGGTGAAGGGAATCGCGAACGCGAGCGAATAGAAGAACATAGCAAGGACCGGCTTGAGGATTTGACCCCCGGCAGCGAGGACTACCACGTTGCCTACAATCGGAAGAGTACAAGAGAAGGAAACAAGTACCAGCGTTGCGGCCATGAAAAATATGCCAACCAATCCACCTCGCTCTGCTTGGCGGTCTGCTTTGTTCACCAACTGATAGGGTGCGGTGATTTCAAACAACCCGAAGAAGGACAATGCAAACACAATGAAGGTAATGAAGACGAAAAGATTTGGCGCCCAGTGCGTGGCCAGTGCGTTGAGCCCTTCCGCTCCAAGCAGAACGGCAAACAAAGTTCCGGCCAATGTATAAATAAGGATGATGGACAAGCCGAAGATGATCGCTTTACGAATGCCCTCTCTCTTTTCCTGATTGTCTCTTAAGAAAAAGGTAACGGTCATCGGGACCATCGGGAAAACACACGGTGTGATGAGCGAGGTGAGACCAAGTATAAACGCGAAGATCAGGTATCCAAGCAAGGACTCTTCGTCAATGTTTGCCTCTCCTTCGAGAATGGATTTGTCAAACACCGGTCCGTTCGTGGTGCTGTCCGATGGCCCGGCTACGGTGCCCGAATCCAGAGGTATAACCGCGGCAGTTGATCCAAAACCGGAGTCACCGGAAATTCTGAGTTTAGTGAAGCGGAAGTCCTCTTCAGAGGGGATACACTTCCCGTCAATGTCGCTGCAAACCTGGTACTCGCATGTGCCTTCAACTGCAACATCGTTAGCCAGGATTCTTATTTTCTGCCTGAACTCACCCGTACCCTTGAATATTTTTATGTCACAATCAAAAATGTCATCGTGCTTGGCAATCGGATTGATGGCTTCAATGCCACCGATTAGTTGATAGGCTGCACTTGACTTGAAGTTAAACGTGGTTTTTATTGGGCCGTCCTCACACACAAACTCTGTGGAATAGAGATACCAGTTTTTATCGATGGTTGCCGTGAAGATAATTTCAACGACATCACCAATTGCTGCCTGCTCCCTGGATGCCGACACTTTCCATTTGGCCGGCTGCAGAATCTGACCCAAAAGGGGAGATAAGGCCAGCATCAGGGCAAAAAAGGCTAGGAATTTCTTCACGCGAGCTAGATAAGGTGCAAAGGTAGTGAATGGCTGTTTCTCCCTGCTCTCAGCTGTCAGCCTTTCGCTTTCACCTTCTATTTCGTACCTCCCCCATAGTGTTTGTGAAAAGCGACTATCGTCTCAATCCCTATCAAAAAATTTTTAATTCCGTAATGCTCATTGGGAGAATGCAGTGCGTCGGTATCCAGGCCAAAGCCCATGAGTACCGTATCCAGCCCCAGTTCTTTCTTGAATAATGCCACAATGGGAATGCTCCCTCCATCGCGAGTGGG
>JANNSF010000261.1:0-18421 GCA_031402315.1 bacterium
TTTCGCCGGTGACGCTGTCCCGCGCGACAATCGAGTACGTATGTACGAGTGGTGGTTTTTGCGCCCAAAGCGATGCGGCGAGGAATAACATTTTTGCGAATTTGGAAATCATCTTATCCTCCGGTGGTTGTTGGAAAAATGTATTTTAGAAAAAAGGCTAATCCTAATATTTTTTTTCGATTCGGAATTCAGAATACAATGAGGTACAGATTTTTGTTTGAAAAAATTGAACGTTATGCCTATTATCCTAAAATAATTTCATGGAAATTGGCTTGTTCATCGTTATGGCAAAGAAGAAAAATGAAGAGAATAATTTTGAGCAATCGCTCCACAAGCTGGAAGAAATTGTGGCGCATCTTGAATCCGGCGATGTGGCTCTTGACGAAACGCTTTCGAAATTTGAAGAAGGTATGAAGTTGCTCGAGTTTTGTCATTCCAAACTGGATCATGCCGAAAAAAAGTTGAAAATTCTATTACGAGATAAAAACGGTCAATTAAAGATTCAGGATGCCGATGAAGAAAATTAAACTATCGGAAATCGCCCATGCGCGAAGCGGCGATAAAGGTGACAGTTCCAACGTGGGGCTTCTGGCTTATAAAAAGGAGCATTACGAACTGCTAAAAGAGAAGGTCACGACGACGGCCGTCAAAAAACATTTTAAGAACATTTGTAAAGGGGATGTCGATCGATTTGAAATCCCGAATCTCAACGCTCTTAATTTCATTATTCATGATTCACTCGGCGGCGGCGGAACTGAAAGCCTCAAGACGGATGCTCAAGGCAAAACGCATGGAATGGGGCTTTTGCAGATGGAGATTGAAGTCCCGGACGATTTTAGGATTTTATGAACTCCGAAACCTATAATTTGCTTCTTCTCTCGACCATTCCCGGAATCGGTCATTCAAGGCTTCGCGTGCTTTTACGTAAATTTGGCTCAGCCCAATCGGTACTGTCGGCATCGTTTCACCAACTTATAGCCACGGATGGATTTGATCAAAAGACCGTTGAAAAAATTTTGGATCCTAAATTGCGGGATGCAAAATTTGTCGATGATCAGTTGTTTTGGATGAAACAACACCAAGCCCGTCTGATGACCATTCGTGATGCGGATTTTCCAGTTCTGCTTAAAGCCATTTATGATCCGCCGGCGTATTTATTTGTTCGTGGTGAAATTAAGCCGGAAGATCATAAGGCGATTGCCGTTGTGGGTACAAGAATGGCCACTTCTTACGGACGATTGATGACCGAAAAAATTTCGCGGGAACTTTGCGAGCACGGTATCACGGTCGTGAGCGGACTTGCACGTGGAGTTGATACCATGGCGCATGAGAGTGCAATTCGTGCCGGTGGTCGGACGATTGCGGTTCTGGGATCGGGAGTGGATCGTATCTATCCTCCGGAAAACTTTAAACTGGCAATGGAAATAATAGATCGTGGGGCGGTTATCAGCGATTACCCGATGAAGACAGGTCCTGATGCTGTCAATTTTCCGGGTCGCAATCGAATTATCAGCGGGCTTTCACTAGGTTCACTAGTCGTCGAGGCGGCTGAAAAAAGCGGGTCTCTGATAACCGCTGAATTTGCGCTCGAACAAAATCGTGAAGTCTTTGCCATTCCCGGGCCCGCGAATTCTATACAATCCAGAGGTACCAATCGCCTTATCAAAAGTGGCGCAAAATTGGTTGAATCGGTCGACGATATTCTTTCGGAAGTCCCATCGCTGAGGACGGATAACAAGCCAAAAATTACCCCGAACGTGCAATTGAATTTGCACGAGCAAATGATATTTGATAAGATTACGCACCAGCCTTTACACGTAGATGAAATTTCCACCGTTTGTCACATGAGTACTCATGAGA
The DNA here is from genome assembly GCA_031402315.1 of bacterium. Classification (GTDB taxonomy): domain Bacteria; phylum CLD3; class CLD3; order SB21; family SB21; genus JANNSF01. The sequence goes on from JANNSF010000261.1 coordinate 1,861, forward strand.
CCCTATCGCATTTGCTTAATTTGGAACTGGTCGGTGCGATTCGTCAGCTTTCCGGAAAAATGTTTGTTAAACAATAGGAGAATCCTTGTCTAAAAAAGTCCTTATCGTCGATGACGAAAACACGGTTCGAAGCCTTCTGAAAATTGTACTATCCAAAGCCGGGTTTGAATTGGATTATGCGGAAGATGGCCTCCAGGCCATTGAAAAAGCCGCCAGTTTTGATCCCGATGTCATTGTCCTGGATACAAATATGCCGAATAAGAGCGGCATTGAAGTTTGTCAGGAATTGAAAACAAAAAATCCGGTGCGGCCGAAAATTATATTTCACACCGGTTCTCTTGAAGAATACAAGGCGAGGGCTGAAGCGGCAGGCGCCGATGCGACGTTTGCCAAAACCGGAATGGGTGGAATGGTAAAACTCGTAGAACTAATCAATGCGCTTTAAGCGCCATCTTAACGGCAAAACAATCTAACGGAGATAAAATGGCAAAGCCATCGGGCACGGAAATCATGGACAAAATTGTCTCGCTTTGCAAGCGGCGTGGCTTCATTTTTCAATCTTCCGAGATTTACGGTGGCCTCAACGGCTGTTGGGATTATGGCCCCTTGGGTGTTGAGCTTCTGAAAAACTACAAAGACGCATGGTGGAAGACGATGACGTTTCGCGACGATATCGAAGGTCTTGACGCCTCGATTCTGATGCATCCGCGTGTATGGGAAGCGTCCGGCCATGTGGAAAATTTTACCGATCCGATGGTGGATTGCAAAGAATGCAAAGCCCGTTTTCGCGAGGATCAGATTGAAGACGTGATGTGTGGTAATAAGGGGTACGGCGGACGCAAAGCCGGCAAATGCCACGCGGAAGGAAAATTTACCGAAGCTCGACAGTTTAATCTCATGTTCAAAACTTATGTAGGTCCGGTCGAAGATTCGTCCGCGGTCGTTTTTTTACGTCCGGAAACCGCCCAAGGCATATTCGTCAACTTCCACAACGTGAAAGATTCCTCACGCCAAAAAATTCCTTTTGGCATTGCGCAAATTGGCAAAGCCTTTCGCAATGAAATTAATACGAAAAATTTTCTTTTCCGTACGCGTGAGTTTGAGCAAATGGAGATGCAGTTTTTCGTAAAGCCCGGTACGGACATGGAGTGGTTTAACATGTGGAAAGAAGCTCGCCGACAATGGTATCTTGATCTGGGATTTTCACCGGATAATCTGCAATTTCATGAACACGAAAAACTTGCGCATTATGCTGCTGCGGCCTTTGATATCGAATTCAAGTTTCCATTTGGCTGGGGCGAGATCGAGGGTATTCATAACCGCACCGACTTTGACCTTCGGCGGCATCAGGAATTTTCGGGAAAAAACTTGGATTATTTTGACGACGTGACAAAAGAGAAATTTATCCCGTTTGTAATTGAGACATCAGCCGGCGCATCGCGGGGCGTCATGGCGGCTTTGGTCAATGCTTATACTGAAGAGGAAGCACCGACCGGTGACGGAAAAACAGAAACACGTGTTGTGATGAAATTTCATCCCAAACTTGCCCCGGTTAAAGCGGCGATATTACCGCTGGTCAAGAAGGACGGTATGCCGGAAATTGCAGCAAAACTGTACGACGATGTCAAAAAGCACTGTAAGACGTTTTACGATGAATCGGCTACAGTCGGAAAGCGCTACCGACGTATGGATGAGATAGGCACACCCTACTGTATTACGATTGACAGCGAGACATTACAAAATCAAACGGTTACTCTTCGTCATCGCGACTCGATGACCCAAGATCGAATTGCGTTGGATAAGGTGCTTGAGTTTTTGCATACCAAACTGAATTCTTAATCGTCCCGTGATTGTTTTCGCAGGCGTAAGCCTGCGCCTACCATAATCCGCATTTTTGGTCGCCGCACATCAACTCTTCATGCGCCAAAAAATCCCGATTCCTAGAACTCCAAAGACGGTATTACCAAGCCATGCTGCTTCGTGTGGTGTCAGGGATTGGTTATACCCCATGAAGCGTCCGGTTTGAATCAGGCTCCAATAACTCAAACAAACAACAAGTGTTAAGAAGATATTCACTCCGGCGCCACTCTTATTCCGCGACGCCGCAAGCGGAGCGCCAAAAAGTACCATAAAAAAACAAGTCAGCGGATAGGCGAATTTCAGCTGGTAGTCTACTTCCCATCGCTCGGTGCGCGCACCGCCCTTTCGGAGTTTTTGGATAAAATCGCCCAAGGCGATATAATTCATTTCTTCCGGACTTTGCTCCCGCCTTAAAATATCATCCGGTGTGAAAAAAAGATCTTTCGCAAAAAAGACTCGATGTTTTGTAACGACTTCTACTGTGTCCTGCCAAATACGCTCCGTTGCCGTTTTAAGAATCCATGTTGCCGAAGCGGAGTCCCAATTCGCCTCCGGCGCATCCAAGCGGCGCGTCAGGCGATTGCCAAAAAAGTGTTGTATGGAAATTTGAGAGATCACGAGCGTTTTTTTGTCAAACCGATCGATAAAGACCTTTACCCCGCGAGGGTCATAGAGATGGAGATCGGATCCAATGCGCTTGTAAGATCCGGCGCGATCTACGTACGTCTTCCAAATTTCGGCCTTGGTCCGGTTTGAAGTCGGTACGATGGCTTCGCTAATCCAAAAATCGGCAGCGCTGACTACCGCGGCACCAAATATGACCGGTAAAAGCATCCGATAGAGGCTTCGTCCGCTTGCCTTGACCGCGGTGAGTTCATTAAACCGAGCCATATCACCAATAGAAAATAAACACGCGAGCAGGATGTCGACCGGTAAAGTCAGCGTGACGATATGCGGTATAAAATTGAGATAGTATTGAAAGATTATTTCGGCAGGGACTTTACGGTCTATAAATTTATCGGCATTTTCGACGTAATTCACCGCTACAAATATTGTAACCATCCCTATCAATGCGAAAAGCAAGGATGCGATAAACTTCTTGAATAGATAACGGTCCAGAATGGAGATCATTACACCACCAGTTCAAAATCCATTTCATGTTTTTCTCGATTCACGCGTGCGACGCGAATGCGGGCGGGGTCGCCCAGACGATACGTTTTTTTTGTCCGACGGCCGAGCATACGATAGCTTTTTTCATCAAATACGAAATAATCGCCCGGGAGATCCTTGACATGTACAAAGCCTTCAATAAGAAATTGTTGAATTTCGATGAAGAGGCCGAATCCCACGACACCGGAAACTATGCCGTCAAATTCCTCACCGATGTATTGTTCCATAAATTCCGCTTGTTTTACTTTGATGGAGTCCCGTTCTGCTTCGGTCGCAATTTTTTCACGATCGCTGCAATGGCGTGAAGCTTTCGGAAGAAAAGCATCCCAAAAGCCCTGACGCTCAGGTGACATACCGGAGGCATATTCTTTGAGAAGGCGATGAACAATCAAATCGGGATAACGGCGAATGGGCGATGTGAAGTGCGTGTAATATTCAAAGGCGAGTCCAAAATGCCCCAGATTTTTTTCAGAGTAGGCCGCTTTTGCCATAGAGCGAATGGCGACTTTGTCAACCAATCCGCTGTGATCCGATCCGTGTACCGATTCGATTAGGCCTTGCACTTTTTTGGGCGTAATATTCGCCATATCTCGAAATCCATGAACGTCATGACCCAGGGACTTCAAGAGATTCAAGAAATTTTCAAATTTTTCCTTCACCGGTTTATCGTGCACGCGATAGAGGTACGGAGGCGGATTTTTCCCTTCACCGATATGACGACAAACGGTCTGATTGGCCAAAAGCATGCACTCTTCGATCAACCGGTGAGCATCCAGCCGGTCCTTTCTAAAACACGATACCGGTTTTCCATCGTCGTCCAAAACGAATTTTGTTTCGGCGGTATCAAAATCGATGCTTCCATCCGACATGCGTTTTTTCATGAGACGTTTGGACATCGCGTACGCTTCACGAACGGCATTGAGCATAATATCGGAGGTGTTTTCCAGATTCTTACCACCAATAATTTCCTGCGCCTCTTCGTAGGTAAATCGCCGTTGGCTATGAATAACTGTTTCTACAATATCGTAGTCACAGACATTACCTTGACCGTCGATTTCCATAAAACACGAGAAGGTCAATTTATCTTCGTGCGGGCGCAAACTGCAAAGTCCATTGGACAAAACCTCAGGGAGCATGGGAATAACCCGATCCACGAGGTAGGTACTTGTTCCACGTGTGTAGGCTTCTTTATCCAGATTAGTTTTTTCGATCACGTAATGACTTACATCGGCAATATGAACGCCAAGGATAACGTTTCCGTTTTTATGATCAATGGAAATCGCATCGTCAAAATCTTTGGCATCGTACGGGTCAATTGTAAAAACATTTCCATGACGAAAATCGAGTCGCCGCAAAATTTCTTTTTCCGGAATTTCTTTTGGGATGGCCGCGCAATCGGCTTCCACCATGTGTGGGAAATCGAAATGTATATCGTGTTGCTTGGCGGCTGACAAGACGTCCACGCCCTTCTCTCCGGGAAATCCGATGATTTCAAGAATAGTGCCTTTGGGATTTTCGGCCGGATCGTTCCATTCCAGTAAATCGACAACGACCTTTTGCCCGTTCTTCGCGTGGTTGGCATGCTCGTCCGGAATCTCGAGCGTACGCCTAAACCGTGTATCGTCGGGAGTGACAAAGGATTCGCTTCCGCGGCGTTCAAATGTACCGACGAGTCGTTTTGCCGATCGTTCTAGAACGCTGATAACTCCGGCTTCAAGACGACGTCCGCTTCGCTTCGCGCCGCCAAAAGGAATGATCATCACGCGATCACGATTCATGCCTGTGCTTAAGCGTGAAGGCGAGATAAAAAAATCGTCCTCGTATCCTTCGACGGTTACAAAACCTTCGCCGGCTCGATTGACGGATAATTTTCCTTCCAGGGGCTTTGCTTTGATATGAAATTTTTTACCCTCTTTCCCGAGTATTCCGGAGGATGTCCAACGCATGAGAAGCGTATGCATGACATCGGGATGGGCACCCACTTCTTTGGCGATCTCCGATCCTTTAAAGGAACGTTCCTCATGGGCCAGTAAATATTCTAATGTACTCTGTTCTAAATTCTTCATTAACCTTTCTTTCTAAAAATAGCGCCAAACAAATCGCGCTCCGCATCGTGCAGAAACCATTTCCACCCGACGACTAAATATAATACGGTAAATATAATTAAATTGATAATCACAAGCGTCCAGGATGAACTCCCGAAAAAATCAATACTCTTGAAAATCACAAAAAAAGCCGCCCCAATCACGAATATGGTAAGCAGATCCCATCGCAGAGGTTTAATCTTTAGGATCAGATACAACTCGGCGATCTGAATTAATGCCGTCAAGCCGCAGCCCGTCAAGCTTCCAATGGCAGCGCCCAATAGTCCCAATTTTGGAATGAGGATGATGTCAATGACCATATTCACCGTGACGAGAAAGATGTTATTGAACAAATTCACGTAGGGGTATCCTGACATGACCAGAACCGGCTCGATCGTAGAAAAGACGGTGTGTAGCATGATACCAAAACAAACTATGGTCATCGGTAGTGCGGCGTAGACGAATTGTTCCGAAAAAATGGCGAGAATAAAATCGCCAAATATGGCCGTGATAATGAAGAAGCCAAAACTCAAAAAGAGGGACGCTCTGATAACGGTGGTATAAATCGCTTCTAACGCCGAGATATCATTTCGTTTTCTCATTTCAACCACGATGGGCATCATGATCGGATCCAGCGCCTGAGGAATATTACGCATGATGTTTCCGGCATTGAGAATGACCTGAAACACAGCTACTTCACCGGCGGCGACCATTACGCTAAGAGGTATAATATCCACTTTGAGAATGACGACCGAAACAAAATCGGCTAGCATTACAGGCAGCCCGAATACAAAAATTCTCTTCCAGGTGCGCGAGGTGGGGGATTTCCTGAAAATCTTTCTCAATGAAAAATAGTGGGAGAAGTAGTAGGCTGCAACTATGGCGCCCATTGCAAAGGCCGTGGCTTTCGCCCAAAACGGAGCAGACAGAAATCCCATTCCGAAAAATACAATACAAAGTGCGACAAGATCCCATAAAGGCTCCAGTCCGTTGCGAACAAAGACCCATAGTTTCATGATCTTAAGGCCGCGCGTAGCCGAAAGCAAAATGGTCGTAGCACAATAAAATGGCGCTGACCAAACCAAAATCTTCATGTATCCGGCCACGGGTGGCTTTTGGAGGAACGCGGCAAATAGGTCCGCAAACATATAGACCCCGATAACAAGAAAAACACAAAGGGTAAAACTCAGAATCAAGTGTCCGGCTATTCCACGGTAATATTCATCTTCATCGCCGTCTCGATTCTGCGTCACAAAATCAATGACCAAACGATGGGCACCGAAGTAACAAACGATAAAACACAAATGCATCGTCAGCCACGTCGTTGAAAAATAGCCGAAGAGTTCCTGCCCCATCATTCGTGTTGCGATGAGATCAAATGCAAAATGAGAGAGTTTTCCCAAATTGCCGATGAGATTGATAAAAGCGCCGCGTGCTATTTCATGCGTTTCGGGCGCGTGATTCGATTCTGGCCCGGGGCTAGTCAAGTAGTGTTGTGAGATAGTCGATCAAATTAAATCAATTTAGCACAAATATTAGAATATGAAAGGAAAAACAGGTTTTCATGGGTCCGCAAGGAGCCTAATTATTTTTAAACTATAATTGATTGTTTTTTCAAAAATGGCGAAAGTTCAGTGAGTAGTGATCCTTTTGCATTCAAATATTAAACCGACAAAATTAATGGACCGTTCTATTGCCGTATCGATGAAACTCGTTGTGCTATTCGGACTTGGCCTAACGATGGCCTCCCTTCATGCTCAAACGGCCACGGCCGATGAGAAGGCGCAGAGCGCTTTGAGCGAACAGCTGTATTTTGCTCTGAAAAATAATAATTTGACTCAGGCGCAGAATCTAATAAGCAAAGGTGCAGACGCTAGTTTTGGGTGGGCCGGTTTATCCCATCTCTTGAGAGCCGTGGAGGGGAAGAACATTAAGCACGCGGAGTTTCTATTCAAAAACGGCGCCAAAATAGCTACGGCGGATCCGCTCAGTGTGGCTCTTAATAACGCAATCATCAATCGCCAGATTGATATGGTGCGACTATTAATAGATCATGGCGCCGATGTAAACCGAACTAACGATCAAAATATGTCTCCGCTCTTTTTGGCGTACGGGCAAGGTGATACAATAATAGTAAAGGTTTTGCTCGAAAAGGGCGCCGATATTAATGGCAAGAATGGAATATCGGATTGGACTCTCGCATACGTGGTAATGGATAAAAGCGATACGGCGATGATGATGTATTTGATCGATCGTGAACTTGATGTAAATCTGAAGGTTGTCAATGATGGCACAACCGCCTTAGAGAAAGCAGTAGAGATGAATTTACTCACCGTCGCGCGAAAATTGATTGAAAAAGGTGCGAACGTGAATAAATCGTCTTTGTCGGGCACGCCCTTGTCGGCAGCCTGTACAGCAGGTCATCTTGAGATGGCCAAAATGCTGATCGATCATGGCGCGGATATTAAGATAAAGATATGGCCCGGTACACCTATTCTGCATGTTGCCTCTGCGGGGGGCAAGGCGGAGATCGTGAAACTTTTGATAGCACGCGGAGCGGATGTCAGTGAGTGGTATGGAGGGGCGACACCGTTGCATCGGGCCGTTCGAAAAGCCCATATGGGCACCGTCCGCGCACTTGTTGAGTGTCAGGCGGATATCAATGCTAAAAGTCAGGATGGCATAAGGCCCTTAGACTTAGCGGCCGCATGGGTATGTAAGTTCGGCCCGGGTAAGAAGCCCAAATGGGGAGATGAAGATCTTAACAGAGTTAAACACGGTACAAGAGATATATCGCCGGAGGATATAGCGGTCCTAAGAAAGACCTATTTAGAAATAATGCAATTTCTTTTGGATCACGGAGCCGTTGGGACCGCGCTGGAGATTGCCAGTGGAACAGGCGACAGCACTGTCGTGGTACTCTTGATCGAACACGGATTGCCCCTCAACGGAAGCCCGGATGATGAATATGCACCACTCCACCGGGCCGCCAAAGAAGGTTATCTAAATATTATGGAGATGCTGATTAGCAAAGGCGCGGATGTCAATATAAAAAATAAAAACGGAGTCACGCCGCTTCATTTTGCGGCTCAAAATGGACAATTGAATATTGCAACCCTATTAGCTGACAAAGGCGCACAAGTAGATGCCAAAAGCTTAATCGGCACAACGCCACTTCACTTTGCTGTCGAATACGGTTCTCTTGAAATAATAAAATTTCTATTGGAGCATGGCGCTGATGCTAATGCGCGGAGAGAAGGTCGTACTCCTTTGGATCTTACTCGAAATATGCCTTTTTCAAAGGTTACAGCGAAACAGAAGGCCGATGTCGTCAGCTTACTAAGGCAATATGGTGGCAAAACGGCGAAAGAACTGAGCGAATAGGCATTCTTACATATCGCTCAACTTAAGTCGACACGATTAATAATTTACCAATCATTTTTTACTGTAGTCCTGAACAATCCATGTACCGCTATTTGAAGATTCCGTAAAACCCTGTTTGATCACAACCTCTTGCGTGCCGTGGAGAAACTTGAAATCGCGCGTCATTTGCCCATTAAAAATATTTGATCGCAATCCCTGCGGCGTGGATTTATCGGGTGCTTTTAGAATCAGGGTTCCGTCTTCTTTGATCTGGACGGACAATGGGGTTTGCGAGCTTCCATAAATAAATTGAGCCTTCAATAAATTGCCACTGCCGGAAAACTTAAACTCGACCAATTTTCCACCCTCCCGATTCTGCCACTTTCCATTCAACAATATTTCTTCGAACTTTATCAGTGTAAGTGGAGGGTCGATTTCTGTAATGTCTTTATTGGAGTACGTGAGCCAATCCAGGCCTTTGACCGAGCCGCCCAGGGTCAAAGCATCCGCAGACAATTTTCCCGAAAGAGTATCCAACGTAAATTCCCCCGAGCCGGCGAGACGCTGAAAGCTGTAACCTGTCAAAACGATTGTCCCGTCGGAATTCACATCAACGAGCAGTTTTTCTTTTACGCTCGGCTTACTTAAATTGGTATAGAGCATTTCTCCCTCCCACTTTTTATTTTTTAGAACGAATGTGAGAACGAAGGGTTGCTCATTTATCATTCCCGTCCATTTTTTTGAGCCGATGGATTGCATTATTGAAACATTGGGAGAGGCGATTGAACTTTCTTTTGGGGATCTATTGGACATATAGAGCGTAAATGCGGCAAATATCACAACAGCAACCATTGCGACCCAGAATGCGCGACCTTTTTTCGATGTGAGGTATTTCCATGTCCCGTCTTCATCGTTTTGATCACGAATTTTGGTGGGCTCTTTTTTTGTAGATGCCGGTGTCGGTTCTTTTATGTCCGGAGAATTTTTTGGCTTTTTTTGTACGGATTTTTTTCGATCCAACAACTGCAACGCTTCCTGAGCACGGCCTAAACGGTCTTTTGGATCCGGACGAATCATCGACTCTAACACTTCACCCGTTGGAAAAGGGAGATAGGTCAATAGTTTTTCTACATCGAGCCGACCTGTCTTTTCATTAAGCGGTAAGTTCGCCGGATCACTATGGGTTGCGAGTGCAATGAGACTCATGCCTAAACTGAACATGTCGGAGGCCTCGTCCGATTGACCGGCCAACTGCTCAGGAGATATATAGGATACATTGCCATCCGATGTTGGAAAATGGGTCTCTGAAGTCATCCTGTTTTTGACGGATCCAAAATCAACCAGGAACGCATGGCCATGACTAATAATAATATTTTTCGGTGTTATATCCGTATGAAGGACCGGCGGGACCAGCGCATGGAGATACTCCAGAACTTCCAGACATTCTCTGAAATAAGATTTGAATTCGTTGGCTTGAATGGAGAGTTTTGTGTCCATCATCTCCTGCAGAGTCAATCCCTCGATGAAGGATTGAACCAGGCAGAAATACGTTCGGTTTTGATCGGAAAAGTAATCAACGTACTTGGGAATACGGGGGTGATCCAGTTGTCGTAGTACCTCCGCCTCTCGTTCAAATATTTCGACGGCCTTCCAGTCGCTAATGCGGTCCATGCGAAGTTGTTTGAGTATGCGTCGTTCCTTGGTCTTTTGACTCACCACGAGATAGGTGATTCCCATTGCACCGGAGGCTAACTCGCGTTCAATTGTATACTCATCCTTCGCAGACGAAATAACGTTGTTAATCGGTGGCTGGCTCATGTAATAGTCTTTGGCAATCGATCCATTGTAGAAATTATTGAATAAAGTTCAGTTTCGCCACTTGTCCGTTTGCGCCAACGGCCCAGATTGAATTACCATTCGGAGCTTTGCTCACGGCGTGGAACGACAGTGTATCAATAGGTTGCCACGACATTCCGCCGTCCAATGAATAGTCCGAGCCGGCAGGACCAACCGCAATCAGCGATGACTCAGATCTCCAGATGACACCGGATACCAAACCTCCGGGTCTTTTTCCGGTCGGAGACAGCCAGGTTCGTCCACTGTCCATCGTGCGAGCATTATTATCTCGATTTTCTTTTTCCCTTTTATAATCTCCGCCGGAAACTACACCAATGGTGTTGTCATAAAAGGCTATTGAAAAAATACCAGCCGTTTCCGTGTCATGCAGAATCGGAGGCGACGATACACTCCAATTTTCACCGCGATCGGTGGAGTAAAAAACACGAGCGGTGTTACCCCCCGTGCCGATCCATACATTGTTTGAACCTTGTGTCGTGATACAGGTGCCACTAGCCGCAAATGCGCCTTCACCGGGAAGCGCCGCCGGGATTCTTTCGGCGGGCAATTCGAGCCATGTCATACCGCCATTGGTGGTTTTAATAACGACGAGCTTTCCGTCAACGGGATCACTGAAAGCCACACCATTTTCAGAATCCCAAAATGCCATCGCATCGAAAAAAGCCTTAGGATTCTTATTCATGAATTGAATCGCCCACGATTTCCCCCCATTCGTAGTCTTATAAATTCGTGACAGGTTGCCGGGTCCTATGCTCAAAAGATACGCCGCATTTTCGTCGAAAGCTTCCACATCTCGGAAATCAAGAGAATCGGATCCGGGAGCCGCAATGCGAGTCCACGTTTGTCCGGCATCAATCGTTCTAAGGCATGTGCCGCGGTTCCCGCTCGCCCAGACGACATGATCATTCACCACACTCACTCCGCGCAAATTCGAATTTGATGGACTGTTTTGAAGGGTCCATGAAGGAGATTGAGAGCGGCATGCGGTGAGCCATAAAAATGCCAATAATGTTAAAACCAACTTAATCATGCTGAGTTTCTTCTGAATTCTGCGTGTCAAAGATTTTTCTTTGATTGTGTGACTGGCATGAATTCTTGTTTAGATCGGTAATTCAATTATGAATTCTGTGCCTTTTCCCGGTTCGCTATTGAAATAGAGCTTTCCCTTATGGTTGGCGATGATCGTATGACTCGTAGAAAGTCCAAGGCCCGGAGCCATGCCAATCGGGCGTGTTGTGAAGAAGGGGTTGAATACTTGATCACGAATTTCCAATGGAATACCATGGCCGTCATCGCGAATTGAGATCTTTACGATTCGTCGTTCACCGACGGCGCCGGATTCCGCCATCTGTGTATTGATCCAAATATGGCCTTTCGATCGGCCTTCTGTTTCATTTCTTGATTCAATAGCCTGAGCCGCATTGATAAGCAAACTCATCAGCACTTGATTGACTTGACCGACAAGACAATCCACTTTGGGTGTTTCTGCAAACTGTGTATCGACGATTACGATACGATCGTATTGAGAAAGGAAAAGTGTAAGCGTCGTTTCAATGCTTTCACGCAGGTCCATCTCTTTCCAGTCTCCGCGATCATGATGAGAGAAGGTCATCAAGGCGGAAACAATGGTTTTGATTCGTTGTGCACCCTGCTGACAACCTTTTAATTCATCACCAATGTCCTTAATAAGGTGGTCGAAACCGGCTTTCGATTTAATCTTATCTATTGCAGATTTTTGATGCGTAGTCGGACTCCCTTTCTCGTTACCGTTCTGGTTGTAATGAGAAAGTAATTCCACAAGGCTCTTCACATGTTCTTCCAAAAAACCGAGATTTCCCAAAACCACGGCAAGCGGATTATTTAATTCGTGCGCAGCGCCAGAGACCAATTGGCCCAACGCGGCCATTTTGGCGGAATGAATCATTTGGGACTGTGTTTGTTTCAACTTGATCAGATTTTTTACGCGAGCCAATAATTCACGCATACTAAAGGGTTTCGTGACATAGTCGTCCGCGCCGTATTCAAGTCCTGCAACTTTATGGTCTTCGGACGCTTCGGCGGTCAGGAGAATGACCGGAATTTTATTGAGCCGTTCATCGCTCTTAATGGCGTGGCAAAACCGATAACCGTCCATTTTGGGCATCACGACGTCACTTATAATGAGGTCCGGAAATAATTCAAGCGCCTTCAATAGGCCGTCCTCACCATTTGTGGCTTCGGCGGTGCGGTAAGATTTTTTGAGGAATTCCAATGTCCAACGCCGTATTTCATGGTCGTCATCCACGATGAGCACCAGCTCGGCGGCCGAATGCGAATGTTGGGCTTCCGGGGGTTGCACTTCAACATGCAGCGGCTCAATCGTCTTGGCGGCCACATTCTTTAGATTGTCCATCCCGGTGACAAAATGACGATGATCCTCATCCGTCGGCGGCTGACTTTTTTCTTTAAGCCCCGCAATGAGTCGCTCGAGGGGCTTAGATTCATCGCTGATGGCTTCCAACCCGAAAATGGCTCCCGAGCCTCTAAGGTTATGTATCAGCGTGTACAAGTCGACAATATCCTCCGGCTTCCAGGATGTCGATCTTAGGCGATTCCAGAGATTTTGTAGAGCCGCGATTTTTTCCGGGATTCCACGGATGTAACTCTGCTGGAGTTCCAGGAGTTCCTGATCGGAATCCATTGATAGGTCATTCATAATTTTCTTGCGGTATCTTCAAATTGGCCGACAGGATGTACGGCGCGTAAGAAAAAAGTAATGTTAATCTATGCAATTTCATTTCTGAAAGCCAAACTCTAAATTACTGCAGGATGCACTTCGATCTTTACTTGCACGGCTAACGTTTTTTAATTAGAATTCGTCGCAGTGGTTGTAATCGGACTAAAAATTTAAACGAAAACGGACTAAAGCATGAACTCTGGCGAACACAAATTTTTGAATTCGGAGCGATGGATAAACCTACTGGCTATCGTCGCCAGTATGGGGTCGCTATTTATGATTATTTATCAAACGAATTTAACGCGCACGCAGCAATACGCTTCAGTAATGCCTTATCTTGAACTGTGGAATAATTCTAACTTTGGGCCAGGAAGCTATGAGCTCGCACTTGTCAATAATGGGATTGGACCGGCTTTCATTGAGTCGATTACGGTTTCCTACAAGGACTCCACGTATAAGCTGGATCCCGCTAATTTTCTTGAACAAGTTGTGGGAATGGATACGTCCGCCAGTTACAGTTACGCTTCGGTAAAAAAAGGCCGGGTTGTGCCGGCCGGTCAAAAAATTACACTGATTGGAGTCAAAGATTCTGAAAAAAATTCGAAAATCTTAAAAAAATGGTTTGCCAACGACACGGAAGTCGAAGTCATCTATCGATCCATCTACGGCGAGCGATGGGCGGTTCGCGGTGTCATGCATGAACCGGTAAAGCTGGAGTGAAGATAAATCCCTTACGTTCCTCTTTCACATCCCCAACTACTTCATCTCGTTGATGGACCTGATTTCATCTTCCATCCCAGTCATCTGCCAGCGTACCAATGAAACCGGTATGACTCCGGCTCCATACATTTCATTAAAAAAATCATAGAGCTTGAAGTTATCCAGCTTTTGTCGTCCTAGATCCATGATAAGGCGTTCCAGAAGATATTTGCCGGTGACGTAGCTGGTTCCATAACCGGGTTGACGTAAATAAAGGTGTTGTTCAAATCCTACGAGACTCACATCTCCGGTCCAGCCTTCCGGCGTCCAGGTGACCTGGTACTCGCGTGCCTGCGGGTAGTTGATTGCATCAGCATGGGCGTAAAGTGACGCCAACCCTCTTGCGCAGCGCTGAGCTAGCATGATCCAGACTAATTCGCGCGCCCGTGCATTATCATCCCACAGACCGGCGTGCATAAATATTTCTTCCATGGCTGTTGCCAAGCCTTCGGATCGGGTCATCCATATATTATACGGCAAGGCTTCGCGGCGAAAAATGCTTGGGTGAGGTTCTGCTTTGAGGCGGGCAATTTCGAACCAGTGCGTCGAGTGCGAATAAAGAACGCCGGGTTCGCGATGCATGATGTTCAGAAAAAAATTCCTTTTCTCTTCGGGCAGGTACCCGCCTAAGTGTTTTCGAAGCTCCGGTTCCATATAATCACGAACGGGCAGAATTTCTTTGTCTTTTAGAAATTTCATTATTTTCGTCACCGATTGATCGGCGTGACCTGCGTACTCTTCCGTGCTTGAAAATACTTTGAGTTGGGGTATTTTTCGGTTGCGTTCGCGTTCGAGCTGTAGCGATGAATAGGCCCTTGTGAGTTCGCGTGAAAGCAGAGTTACTTCCTCTTCCCATGACATCGGCACCAAAAGTACATGACGGAGATGCCAGGTATAATTCTCCTTGCCGATGCCGGAAGGACCGGTCTTTTGAGGCGCTTGCTGTTCCAGCCATTCGGCAAAACTCAGAGTCGCGGATTTAGCTTTGCCGATCGCATCGTTTAATTCACGTCCGTCCTTTGATGTTTTTTTTGCGAGATCATCCAGATCGGAAGCCTGATCACGCATATTACCAATACCGGCGACCCACAAATCACGGGCATTACCGGTAAGATTCTTTCTGGCCTGATCCAATAACGGTGGAATAATTTTTAATTGTGCCGTGAGCTTTTTGGCGTCCTCTTTGGATAGGGGAAAGGAGTACGTCCAGAGTTCAATCGCGGCGTGACTGGTCGGGCCTTCGTGTGTGGGCGTATCGCTTTGGTCAGCAAAAATAAGTGCATAAAAAGCCGGATCGCGAACCCATGGCTGTAAAATACGGATATTAAAATCGAGTGCATTCATCTCTGCGCGCAGGAGTTCCAGATCAACTTTTTGTTCTATCGGCCAGCCGGTAGTATCGATGGCGGCCAATCGTGTGCGGTATTCTTGTAATTTCTGTTGAGTCTTGGATGCCGTTTCGGCGGTGTAGTCGGGAACGCCATTCGGCAAGGTTGGACGTTCGAGAATTCTCAGATCCTGACACAAAACAACAAGATCCTTGTAGGTGCCGGCCCCGGACTCATGATCGCTTGCTGAAACGCGAGTGGGTAATACTAAGAGAAATCCAAGTAGAAGGATGTTTAGATAGTTTCTCATACAAATTTTCTCCGGTTGTTTTTATTTGATTACGCGCAAATTACTCTCTACCAAAAATCTATAAAACTATTATCGCATCCCATTTAACGTTTTGCAGATACCCGAAGGGCGGGACTTTTACCACAAAACTTGATTTGAAAAACCAATGTTTAATTAACCACAAAACTGTCTTTGGAACGAAAAACCCCGCCTTTTGGGTAGGCTGTTACAGGCTGGCGTTTCTGTTGTTCTGTCTTTACAAATCATTCTTGTTTTGGTCATTTTCTTCGTAGTAATACGAATAGTCAATGCCTTTCATAAACATTTCACGGTCGTTTATTTTGTTGGTCAAAGCGCTTTTCAATAATTTATTCAGGACGATACTTTTTGTTGGGCTTTGCATCATAGCGTTCATATAATCTTTTTTGGTTATTTTACTCCAATCCACACATTTTTCGAGGCGTTTTTTTAGTATCAAATCTAACCATACTCGGGTGCTTCTACCGTTACCTTCCATAAAAGGGTGAGCAATATTCATTTCTACATATTTTTCAACGATTTCGCCAAAGGTATTTTCGGGCATTGCTTCTATTTGCAGTAGTGTTTTTTCCAAAAAGCGTGATAATGCAAACTGAAAACCGTCTTTTGAAATGTTTTTTTGCCTTATTTGTCCCGCAAAATTATACAAACCGCCAAACAAATAAGCGTGAATTTGTTGTAAACCTTTGGTTGTTCCCACTTCAATGCTTTTTATAAATGAACTTTCAAACAGTGCATACGCTTTTATTTTGCTTTTTCCATCTATGCTTTCATCACTGTATGTAAACCATTCTATAAATCGATTAGCCTTTTTGCTCGGAAACTCTTTACCCAATGCAATAATACCGTTGTAATCGAGCATATCGGCTAAACGCTTCTTGCCGTCAGGGGCTAGAAATTTCAACTGGGTAGTAGCACTAACCACTTGGCTGTTTTCTTTCTTTAATTTGGCTTTAAGATATTTCCAATAGTTACGGGTTTTGGTGTAGTCATTTTGGTCGGTAAGTACGGCTACAATATCCAACACCGAAAACCACCACTTGGCGTTTTCTTCGTCCCAAACGGCTCGCACCTCACGGTCATCAAAAAAACGTAT
>JANNSF010000262.1:0-28943 GCA_031402315.1 bacterium
GATGGCGATCCGGATATAACGTTGAGAGGCACGGGCGGCTCCGAAAGTATGGGTATCGAGCTCGCGGACTATGCTGTCGCAAAAGGCCTCAATATTGGCGGGGTTATTACAGGTGTTTTACTCAGCGGTTCTTATTCCAAGGTTATCCATTGTTATATCGGAACTAACCTATCGGGCACCGACACCACCGGAGGAAATTTAATTCGGGATTACGGAATTTATTCAAGCAACACGACCAATGTTTTCAATCAAATCAAAAATAGTATCATTGCAGGACGTAAGGACCGAAGCGGTGTGTACGGTATCTCTATTTCCGGCGCCGTGCGAGGATATGAGATTTCGGGCAATATTATTGGAACGGATATTACCGGTACCAAGGATTTTGGATTCAAGAATAATACACTCTATATGGAGGCGAATGCATCTACGATTGGCGATGGAAGCGCTGCAGGACGCAATATCTTTGGCAATCATGGCACCGGTGGAAGCATGGCTTACATTCAAGGTGACTCGAATAAAATCATCGGAAATTTTGTCGGCCTCTGGAAGGATGGGTCTACTCCAACGCCAAATTCTACCGGATTCTCCATTAATGGTAATGACAATGAAATCGGCAACGGCACCTTTTCCGGACGTAATGTTTTTGGAAATAATGCTAATGCGGCTATCGCTATTGAAGGACAACGAAATCGTATTTTAGGCAACTTTATCGGCACCGATTCGTCAGGAACGACTTCAAATCTAAATACTCAAGGAATAATTGTAGGTTCCACGAGTCGCAATACGATGATTGGTAATGGCACCGTGGGTGGGAAAAATCTGATTTCCGGAAATGGAACGGGCATCCAATTAAATTCCGGCTCCGATTCAACAAGCGTTCTTGGAAATTGG
The DNA here is from genome assembly GCA_031402315.1 of bacterium. Taxonomy (GTDB): domain Bacteria; phylum CLD3; class CLD3; order SB21; family SB21; genus JANNSF01. Next base: position 892 of record JANNSF010000262.1, read on the forward strand.
ATTGGATTGGGTTCCGATGGTTCGTCGGTTTCAAATGGTTTTTACGGTATACTGATCAACACGGGCGCCAATCATACGATAATCGGCAATGGTACCATCAACGGACGAAATGTAATTTCGGGAAATGGTTCGGCTTCCGCAAAGGCCGTATTCGTCGGTTCGAAGTACAATTCGTTCTTGGGCAATTTTATCGGGGTAAATCCAAGCGGCTCCAATACGGCGTTTAATAATGACGGTTTGTGGATCGAAGGCGACTCAAATTACGTCGGCGACGGGACAGCGGGAGGACGAAATATTATTTCGGGAAATACGGATGGCATTATCATCAACAATAATGCGAAGGATATTAAAATCATCGGAAATTATATTGGAACCGATACGACCGGCCTTATAGCATTTGTCAATGTACGCGGCATTTTTGCTTTGTCGTCGGTGAGACTTCAGATCGGCGACGGAACCGTAAGTGGTAGAAATGTCATTTCAGGAAATTCAGAAATCGGCGTTCGGATTTCATCCTCGGATAGCGCGAAAATTTTGAATAATCATGTTGGCGTTGGCGACAATGGTGTGACGCCGGTGCCGAATGCCAAAGGAATCGATCTGATAAGCGCCACGACGAATAGTCTGATTTCGGATAATACCATCGCCTACCAAAGCGGTGTCGGACTTTATGTAAGCGATGTGACGACAAAGAAAAATCGCTTTTATAAAAATTTGATTTATAAATCGGGTGTAGGCGCCATTCAAACAATTAACTCTTCCCAAGAGGATGTATGGTATCCCGAAATCACCGGTAATGCCGGTAAGACCATCTCCGGATACGCCTCGAAAGGCGCACTCGTGCAGCTTTATGCGGACTCCGGCAATCAAGGCCGAATTTTCCTGGATACCGTTTTTGCCCATCCGTCGACCGGTAATTGGTCTAAAACTCTCGCCTCCATTCCTTTTGGCATGAAGATTACGGCTCTTCAGGATAGCGCAGGCAATACTTCGGAATTTTCATCGAACTTTTCGCCGATGGGAATTGCAGGAAGTCTGACGTCCAATCTCTCGGGTCTTAATTTCGGCAATACGACTCTGAGCGACAGTACAACCCTCGCCTTAAAACTTTTTGCAACGAGTGGAAATGTCCAAATCACGACGGCCTCGTTTGGCGGGACGGTATTCAAATTATCTCCCACTTTGGGTTTACCGGTTACGATTAATTCAGGCGATTCGCTGAGTGTCTCCATTAAATTCAAGCCAACGGCGCTTACGTCGTATGTGGATTCATTGATACTCTCCGGTGATGCATCGAATGGAGCGCGAAAAATAGGATTAACGGGCAGTGGAATCGCGCCGGGTAATCTTACATCGTCCGTAACGAATCTTAATTATGGAAATGTCATCGTCAACGATAGCGCGACGCAGACGGTAAAACTTTTTGCGACCGGCGGAAAAGCTCAGATTACCACTGCTCTTTTTGGCGGAACCGCTTTCAAAGTGTCCTCCGCGCTAAGCCTTCCCCTGACGATCAATTCCGGCGACTCGATCATTGTGTCGATTAAATTTAAGCCGACTGCATTGACGTCCTATGTGGACTCAATCGCCTTCTCGGGAGACGCATCGAACGGAGTAAGAAAAATTACTTTGACCGGCACCGGTGTAAATCCTCCACCGGGAAATCTCACGTCCTCATTGGCCAATCTCAATTTCGGTAATGTGTTTTTGTCCGACAGTGCAACACAGTCTGTCAAACTATTCGCAACCGGCGGTCACGTACAGATAACCTCCACGACATTTGGCGGCTCGGCTTTCAAAGTATCGTCTGTCTTGAATTTGCCGGCAACTATTAATTCAGGCGATTCACTGACGGTCTCGATACGATTTAAACCTTCAACATTGATTTCCTACGTCGATTCCATCACGTTTTCGGGAAATGCTTCCAACGGAGCGCGCAAAATCTCATTGACAGGAGCCGGCGTCAATGTTCCGCCGGGTAATCTTACATCGTCCGGCGTCAGTCTTAGTTATGGAAATGTGGTCGTCAATGACAGCGCGACACAGACCATAAAACTATTTGCCACCGGTGGATCCGTTCAAATAAACTCCGCACTGTTCGGATCGACGAAATTCAAAATAGGTTCCGTACTAAATTTGCCCGTGACGATTAATTCCGGTGATTCACTTAGCGTTTCGATCCGGTTCAAGCCCACATCGCCCGGAGCGTATATGGATTCTATCACGTTTTCCGGGAATGCATCGAATGGCGCGCGGAATATCACCCTGAGTGGAAATGGCATCAATCCAGCAATTGGAACGATTGGTCTATCATCGTCAGCTACAAATTTTGGCAACGTCCGTTTGGGCGACAGTCTCAGCGTGCAGGTCAAATTCTATGCGGTGACAGCTCCTGTCACTGCGAGCAGTGTTCAATTGCCATCTACCAACGGGTTTACAAAAACCAACACCGTTTTGCCCGATACACTTTCCACCGCGGTCGGCGATACATTTCGCGTCACAGTAAAATTTAAACCAAATACTATTGGAGCAAAATTCGATACGCTGAAGTTTTTCAGCAATGCTACTAATGGTATTCAAACCGTCATTGTAAGCGGTACAGGTCTTGAGAATACTCCGCCTGTATTGACTGTAGGTCTCTTATCGGTCAAGGTAGTCAATAAATATCTGTCCATTATCATGCATAGCAATGAGGTGTTGTCGAATGTATCATCGACCTTTACATTCAATAGCACGTTGGATCCGAATCCTCCGACATTTACAGCCGTGCCCGGTAATACGAATGTGTACAGTTCCAGTTATGTTTTGTCGGCTCCCGGTACTCTTGCTGTGCATGTCACCGGCTCGGATGCCGCCGGCAATATCGGAATTGCAGACAAAACCTATTCCGTCGCGATTCTCAATAAAGACGGTTTGAGTCTCAAAACTCAAGAAACTGAAATTACCGGTGGTCCCGGTTCTGCGGCAGAGAATGGATATCTAGTTTTTGGACGCACGCTATCAAACGAAGCCACTCCGACTTTCAAGAAACTTGGCGAGAGCCTCGAAATCTTGAGTACGGTCGGACTTATGAAACCTCTCTCTCTAAAAGTCCTGTATTCACAAAACGATCTAAGGGTTTTATCGTCAACCGATGCGAATTTTGACGAACGGAAAATAGGACTCTACCGCGAAGAAAATGGTGCGTGGTTCTACGAAGGCGGTGAAGGGTTGAACGGAAGTATTTCGGCGCGAATTCAAGCTGGCGGCCACTTTGCAATACTTTACAATCCTGAACATACCCCACTTCCCAAAACCGTCGAACTAAGTCAGAATTATCCGAATCCGTTTAATCCGACAACGACCATTCGATTTGCTCTGCCTACACGAGGAAAAATTAAGCTTTCGATCTATAATGTCCTTGGACAAGAGGTTCGTGAGTTAGTCCACGAGGTTCGTTCGGAAGGCTACTACCGTATACTTTGGGATGGTAAGAGCAACGAGCAGCGTCAGGTGTCAAGCGGCGTGTATCTGTATCGGCTGGAAACACCGACTAGTATCGTGACCAAAAAAATGTTATTAATCAAATAGTAATACGAACCGGAGAATTACGATGAAAACAAAACTAATGATCCTACTTGGCACGATGCTTTTAGCGTCCTGCGCCGGAACCGGAGATGATGATCCTTTTGCCTCCGCATGGCAAGACTTTTCGGAAGGACAATACGCGAAGGCGCATGAAGAATTCATAACTCTGATCACGGTGAGTGAGCCCGATGCCTACGTCGGTCTGGGCTGGACGACGATGAAAATGGATTCGCTCAATGCCGCGGATCGATACTTTGGTTTATCGGTAGTAGACAATTCACTGCCCGGTTACGCGGGATGGGCCATTCTGGGTTGGATTCGCGGCGACTTTGCACAAGGCATCATCCGCGCTCAATACGTAATCGATCACGCGCCCGACTTTAATTTTGAATTCGATCGCACCGTGACAGAGAAAACAATGCTTCTCGTTCAATCTTATGGATACTATTACATGGGAGATTTTACGCAATGCGCCGCCAAGGTAATTCTGCTTGATAGTACGTACACCGGCGGAACTAATGCTCAGGCCTTATTGACTAAGCTGAATGAGTTGAACGTCATTCAGTAACCACCCTTTGCGGGTTTTCACGGGAAGTATTAAAGTCGCCGTATGAATTAATGCGGCGACTTTTTATTTGAAATTCGGTACGCAGCAGGCACTTGGTCGATAAAACTTTCCATAGCCTATTTTTGTTTTCTAATTGCTTTTTGACTCTTCAATGCAAACCTTCACAGGATTTTTTACGAGCCCTCACTATTGCTGAAAAGGAATTGAGAAAATGAAGATCCTCATCGCGCTATTTTTTACTTTAAATCTGGTCGCTGCAGAGCCTGCCGATTCGGTCATGAAAAAACTTATCCATGAAGGTCTTTCACGCGGCGAGGCTTTTGCCATGCTGAGCGAATTGTGCCTCAAAATTGGGGCTCGGCTTAGCGGATCGGACAATCTGGAAAGGGCCACATTATGGGGTGCCGAACAAATGAAGCGTATGGGATTTGAAAATGTTCATCTCGAGGCTGTGATGGTTCCACTCTGGGTTCGCGGCGATGAAAGATTGAAAATCACAGACTCCCCAAACGCACGGAACAAATCGCTCAATATATGTGCACTCGGCGGCAGTGTCGGTACTGCTAAAGGCGGAATTACAGCTGAGATCATCGAAGTGAAATCATTCGAAGAATTGCAAACGCGTAAGGACGAAGCTAAAGGAAAATTGATTTTTTTTAATCGCCCGATGGACCCGACTTTTGTATCTCCTTTTGATTCGTATGTCGGCGCAGTCAATCAGCGTGGATATGGCGCCGTCGAGGCCGCCAAGGTTGGCGCCCTCGGCGCGATTGTTCGTTCCATGACGATGGCCAATGATGACGAACCCCATACGGGCGCCATGCGCTACGATACGAATTATACAAAACTCCCCGCCGCTGCGATTGGAATCAAGAGTGCAGAGTTTTTAAGTGACCTCCTGAAAAAGGAACCTCACTTGAAACTCAATTTGGAACTCGGATGCAAAATCTTGCCCGACGTCCCCTCGGCCAATGTGGTCGGTGAAATCCGTGGTTCAGAAAGACCGGATGAAGTGATTGTTATGGGCGGTCACCTTGACTCCTGGGACAAAGGGCAGGGCGCGCATGACGATGGCGCAGGGATTGCCCACAGTCTCGAAGCGCTTCGACTGATCAAAGCCAGCGGATTAAAACCCAAACGAACCATTCGGGTGGTGCTCTTTACCAACGAAGAAAACGGAGTTCGTGGCGGCAATGGATTTGCCACGGTTGTGCGCCCAAATGAAAAAACAATCGCGGCGATCGAATCCGATGCCGGCGGATTTGCTCCGATCGGTTTTAGCGTTGACAGCAGCGAGGTCATGGCTGAACGCCTACATTGCCGCGCCGGTAAAGCGCTCTCACAGATTTGGGCGGACCGAATTGTGGTCGGTCATGGCGGCACCGATATCGAGCCCCTGAAGAAAAAGTACGGGACTCTATGCATCGGATTGCGACCTTCTCCTCACCGCTATATGGATTACCACCATTCGAATAGTGATACCATCGATAAAGTTAATCCGCGTGAACTCGAATTAGGCGCCATTGCAATGGCGATGATGGGTTATGTTTTGTCGGAGTACGGTGTGGAATAAATAATACCTCGTTGGCGAAGAAGGAACGTCGTTTCACTTTGTTTTTGCGACGAATCCGATCTATCTTAGGCCGGTCTTACTTGGAACTTTATGGAATCTCTAGCGAGTAAAAAAAAGCGCACGGAAAAAATCGTTGCGGCCTTGAAAAAGGAGTATCCCGAAGCGAAGTGTCGCCTGACGTTTGAAAATCCGTTTCAACTTCTAATAAAAACTATTCTTTCGGCGCAATGTACCGATGATCGCGTGAATATTGTAGGCGGATCTTTGTTTCGAAATTTTCCTGATCCTCAATCTTTTGCGGAAGCTTCGCCCGTGGCTATTGAAGAAGCCATCCATTCAACCGGTTTTTTTCGCAATAAGGCGAAGAATATTCAGGGTGCCTGCCGAGTGATGATCGAGAAGTTTGATGGTAACGTCCCACGCACGATGGATGAACTTCTCTTATTGCCCGGCGTCGGCAGAAAAACGGCCAATGTAATTCTAGGAAATGTGTATGGTATTCCTGGACTCACGGTGGATACACACGTTATTCGAATAAGCCGGCTCTTAAAATTTAGTTTCCACAAGAATGCGGAAAAAATTGAAACTGACCTGATGAAAATTGTGCCGGAAAAATGCTGGACACCTTGGGGACATTGGATTCAACTCCATGGTCGAACCGTCTGTATCGCGCGCCGCCCGAATTGCAGGGCCTGCGTCCTGGCTTTATATTGCCCATCAAACCATAATTAGACGCTGTGAAATATTTATTACTTAGTATCTTCTCTCTCTCCTCTCTCTTTTCACAAAAACTATTTGTGAAATCCTACACCGCATCCGAAGGTCTTCCTCAAAATCAGGCATTTGCTATTCATCAAGATCATCGCGGGTTTATCTGGATTGGTACGGCGGGAGGTCTCAGCTATTACGATGGACGTAATTTCAAAAACTTTACCAAGGAAAATGGACTTGTCAGCAACGTCGTTAGCAAACTGTGCGAATCCAGAAGCGGTATACTCTGGCTGGGCACCGCTGAAGGTGTAAGCGCATTTGATATTTCAGCCGATTCATTATTAAGATTTGACGATTCGAACCGTTCTTTGTCGAGCGCGGTCCACGGGATTATCGAAAATAAAGACGACATTTGGATTGCCACTTCTACCGGTCTTTCTGTTTTTAACACCACACAACAACGATTCTTCAACTTTGCGTCCCATACGTTCTTTTCCGACGAACCGGTTCTCTCATTGGCCTCGGGTGACGGCGGACGTGTCTATGTTGGGACTAACACCGGCTTCTTTATTGTGCATATGAGTGAAGACCATTCGCTCATTATCGATCCTCCGATTGTTAATTTTAAGCGAAGCGTCACGGCACTCTATCGCGACGCACAAAAAACTCTCTGGATTGGAACTCCACAGGGCCTGTTCCGATATAGGAATGATACGTTTCAGCAGTTTACCGCGACGGATGGGCTCCCGGATAACCATGTCAATGACATCAGTCCCGATCATTCAGGCCATCTCTGGATTGCAACCACCGGAGGCGTGTGCCGCACCATGGCTGAAAAGGACAAGTTAATTTTCGACGATCTGTCGGAGAATCTTCCGAACGCACAATATTATTGTGTGCGTGAGGATCGCGAATACAATATTTGGTTCGGATCGGAAAAAGGTCTGCACAAATTACTGTCGTACGACATGCTCTCTTATTCAAGAAAGGAAGGTCTGTCAAACGACATTATTAACGGTCTCTGCTATTTCAAAGACAAACTGTATCTTGCGACCAGCAAAGGGCTTTCTATTTTTGACGGCAAACGTTTTCGAAACTATTCGGGTGAATTTTTACACAAGGAAATATGGGATGTTTTAGTCGATTCAAACGACGTGATATGGCTGGCGACAGCCGACGGCTTATCCGCAATGATTCCTAAAGATTTCTTCATATTGCATCGCTCGGGCCCGCCGGATGAAATTCAAAAAATTCAGGCTCTGTTTTATAAGTCAAAACCATTTGAAGATTATTATTACGTCGACTTTGCGGATTTTGGAATTACGAAAAAGACCCGCATTGTCAACCTTCACCTCGACACTCAAAATCGTCTTTGGTTTGCCTGCACCGATCGCGGGCTGGGTCTCTTGCTATTCGAAAGTGGTCGTTGGAAATCTACAATGTTTACCGCCCGCGATGGCCTTGGAAATAATAATCCATGGAGCCTTTTTCAAGATTCTAAAAAGCGCATGTGGATTGGTTCTATTGGCGGTGGACTTTCCCTGTGGAATGAAACCAACCAAACATTTAAGGCCTTTTCAAGCAAGAACGGGCTACCGGATGACGCCATTTTGTCCATGACGGAAGATCGCGGCGGTAACCTATGGATAGGCCATGAACGTGGTTTCTCAAAAATTATGCTCGCCGATTGGAATCTCGACGCCGCAACGTTATCTGACTTTATTATCAATTTTAGTAGAAAAAACGGATTACTTGATAATTCCGTAAACGCACTAACAACCGATCACGATGGGATGATCTGGATTGGAACCAACAATGGGCTTCACCAGTGGGACCCGCAAACGAATTATATCTTACAAATTTATACCAAAAGACGTGGCCTCGTTGAAAATGAGATTTCAACCGATAATTCATTGATTGTTACGGGGCAGGAGCAGTTAATGGTTGGAACTGTCGGCGGACTCACGGTACTCCCAATTCAAGCACGGAATTCTGCCGGAGCTGCTCCGATCGTCTATTTGACCGAATTTTTAGTTCAGGACAAGGCCTTAAAACTCTCACGAAATATTGATCTAAGATACGACTCCACCGGTACCTTGTTGAAATTCTATCAGCGTGATCCGTCGCGTGAGATCACCTACGTGGAGAACAATGTTTCTTTTGCCTTCGTGGCCCCATCGTATAAGGACGAGTCCGACGTACAATTTCGCTATCGGTTGGTCGGTTTTGATAAGGAATGGTCCGATCCGGTTCGTGAAAACCGTATCCGTTATACCAATCTTGATGAAGGCCGGTACCACTTTGAAATTGTCGCCTGCAACGGCCTTGGCCTCTGGAGCGATAAGCCAACAACATTGGAATTTAGGGTCAACACACCATTTTGGAAAAGTTGGTGGTTTATATTGTTTAATATACTTTTCGTCGCCCTATCGACCTATACCATCTATCGCTTTCGTATCAATATCGTTCGTATTCAAAATGCCGAACTCGAAGAGAAAATTCGCCAGCGAACCAAAGAAGTTGTTCAACAAAAGGACACGGTCGAGCGTGTTCTCACTGAACTAAAGGAGACTCAAACTCACCTGATTCACTCTGAAAAGATGGCCTCTCTTGGCCAGATGGTGGCCGGGATTGCACACGAAATCAACAACCCGATTGCATTCGTAAAAGGCAACTTAGCGATTCTTGAAAAGAAAACTAAAGACATTGAGTCTCTGTTTAATGCGTTTTCCGACCTGTTTGAGTTTTATGATAAATTCAAGAACCCGGACGATGCCAACCATCAGGCACTACGCGCCAAACTTGAAGCCATCGACAAGATCATTGGTGACTCCAAGTTTGAAAAATTTCTCAAAGACCTTCCGTACATGGTAAACGAAATGCGCGACGGAGTGGAACGAACACAAAAAATTGTCGAAGACCTTCGTAATTTTTCAAGACTTGACGAGTCCCACTTCAAAGAAATTTCTATCAACGAATGCCTGGAAGGCACGCTCAATATTCTTAAGAATGAATTTAAAAATCGTATTACCATTCATCGCAATTATGCGCCAACTCCGAATATTGTTTGCAATCCGGGGCACATCAACCAGGTGTTTATGAATATTTTCAGTAATGCCTTTCAATCCATGCCGGATCAAGGCGATATTTGGATTCGCACTCAGGCCTCCGCCAATAATATTCTTGTGGCGATCCGAGACAGCGGGGCGGGCATTCCACTCGATATTCAAAATCGAGTATTCGATCCTTTTTTCACCACGAAACCTGTTGGAAAGGGTACCGGCCTTGGGCTTGCCATCAGTTATAAAATAATTGAAGCCCACAAAGGAACGATTTTTTTTGAAAGCGCGCCCGGAAAGGGAACTGAATTTAAGATCACGCTGCCGGTCAAACAGACGATCGATAGGAGATTTGATTTAAATCCTATACTGCCGGTCTAGACTGCGATATTGGATTGCTTCGCTCACATGCTCCGGACGAATCGAATCACTCTTGACGCAATCGGCTACAGTTCGTGCAACTTTCAATATTCGATCGTAGGCCCTTGCAGAAAGGCCCAGTTTTGTGATTGCCATCTTCATGAGTTCAGCCCCACGCTCATCAAGCTTACAGAATTCACGAATTTCTTTCGATTCCATGTCCGCATTGCAATAGATTTTACGCGTTTTCCAATTTTTGAATCGGGTACGCTGAAATTCCCTGGCTTGCATAACGCGCGACCGAATCGTCGATGAGGATTCACCGGAGATTCCACCGGACAACTCTTTGTACTTTATCGCCGGACATTCGATATGAATATCGATACGATCCAATAGGGGCCCTGATATTTTTGCCATATAGCGTTGGATAATCGGAGGCGAGCATGTGCAGGAATTGTTGGGATCTCCATAGAATCCGCAAGGGCATGGATTCATGGCACACGCCAACATGAAATTGGCCGGATACGTAAGCGACATTTCAGCCCGGCTTATCGTTACGTGACCATCTTCAAGAGGCTGCCGCATAACTTCCAGAACATTCTTTTTGAATTCCGGCAATTCGTCGAGAAACAATACGCCATGATGCGCCAGACTCACTTCACCGGGTTTTGGAATATGCCCACCGCCAATAAGTCCGGCGTCCGATATTGTATGGTGTGGTGAGCGGAATGGACGAAGTGCAACAAGTCCTGCGCCTTGTGGCAATTGTCCCGCAACGGAGTGGATTTTTGTAGTTTCCAGCGCCTCATCCAAGGAAAGATCCGGCAATATCGTCGGCATACGTTTCGCCAGCATCGTCTTTCCGCTTCCGGGAGGGCCAATCATGATTATATTATGACCGCCCGCGGCTGCAATTTCAAGTGCGCGTTTGGCATGTTCTTGCCCTTTAACATCCTGAAAATCAATTATGTCCTGACGGCCTTTTGAAAAATAGCTTGCGACATCGGCCACAAATGGTTTGGCGTCCGACTCACCGTTAAAAAAGGAAACAACGTCTGAAAGCGTCTTCATCCCATAGACGTCCAGCGATTCCGCCATCGCCGCTTCCGCCGCATTTTCATCCGGAACGATAATTCCCTTCAATCCTTCGTTTCTCGCTTTAATGGCTATCGACAAAGCACCCGTAATGGGTCGCAATGCACCATCGAGGCTGAGTTCGCCCAGAATAAGAAATTGGGACAGACGGTCCCCCTGCATTTGACCATGCGCGGACAAAATGCCAACGGCGATTGGTAAATCAAATCCCGATCCTTCTTTTCGAATGTCGGCGGGGGCGAGATTGATCGTAATGCGCTTGATGGGAAATATGAATCCTGAATTTTTAATCGCGGCATTCACACGTTCTTTGCTTTCTTTTACCGCATTGTCGGGTAATCCGACCGTAACGAAATAGGGGGCGGCACCTTCCAAATGCGCTTCCACTTTTACCAAATGCGCATCAATACCAAACGTCGTCGCCGAAATAACCGTAGCTAACAAATGGAACTCCAAATATTGTACATGAAGTGATTGTTTAAAAATAGACGGGATGGAAATGAAACTCAAGAAAAGATTTTTAAAAATAACTCGCAGAGACGCAACCATAGATAGCCTTTTTCCTTAATAGGAAAAAGGGATTTTCATTTTGAAATTCTGCGTTAGAAATCCATCTCTCTTAGAGAAATGGATCCGTGGTCGCACATTATCCATACTACACGAGGCATTTTCTAAAAAACACTTGCAAAACTTGGCGTCGCCCTATAGATTGACGCGCTTTTCTGAGGCCGGTTACAAAGTGCCTTGACGGGCAATTAGCTCAGTTGGTTCAGAGCGTTCGCTTCACACGCGAAAGGTCACTGGTTCGAATCCAGTATTGCCCACTCCAATCAAATTTCCTCGCATTAAGGCCATAAGTTCATTATTTTTATTGGTTCGATAAGCACAATTCTCGTAGACCAACTTCTCAGGGAATATCGAACCAATAATCTTCTTTTTTTGTTCACTAGTTCCTTTTTCGTAAAAGTAATCCAATCTCGCTAATAGATGAAATCCTTTGTCAATCATGTCAGATGAGCTAGTTTTAGAAATCTGCATCTCCGACAGCTGATACTTTAAATGATTCTGTGATTTTTTCAACTGATCATGCATAATCTTATATCGGTCCGAACTAATAATATTCTTGATGAGCTTATTGTCTAGGCTGGTGAGATCCGCTTCAACTTCGGTGAGCTTTCGTTTTGTGTCAGGGGTGGATAGGCTTGCGTCCTTCTGTCTTCGAGATGATACATTTTGAAGAATCATCTTATAGGCTTTAAGCACCTCGTCCTTCGGCACTATGGATTTCAGGAAGCCCAGAAAATCCTCTTCAGCATTTCTGGTACGAAATCTACACTTACATGGGCTTTGGCAATGGTAGTAGCTGTAATGGCCACCATTCCCTTTGGAAAGACTTGCCGTGAGATTTCTCATGCAAGTTGGGCAGAGCAGATGACCTTTTAGAGGGAAAATTTCTTCTTTCTTCGTCGAGTAACTTCCTCGTTTCCTTCCTGATAAGATAAACTGGACTTTTTGAAAAGTGTCGTCGTCTATTATGGGAAGGTGTATTCCTTGTATAATTATCTCAGGCGTGTTCTTTGTCGCAGGGATTCTCACTTTACCAACATAGACAATGTTTGTAAGCAGGGCGCTAAATGCGTTTCGCGACCTATTTAGCTTTTGCTCGAGTCTGAGCTTTCTTCTCAATTGATCCGGGTGATATATGCCTCGTGCGAACTCGGAAAATATATATTTGACCACATCCGCATTAGAATCCGGCTCAATGTAGGCCCTACCTTGTGGCGTGTGAGAATTCTTATATCCTAAAGGCGCCTGTCCGACATAGCGCCCCTCTTTCTTAGCTTGTCTCAATCCGATAGTAACACGCTCAGAATGTCTGCTGTTATTTAGTTCAGCTAATCCAGATAGCAAGTAAAGCGTAATCTTGTCTTCGGGTCTATCCTGATGAGTCCAGTGATCCAATGAATTGATTTCAATATTTTTCCGTTTGAATTTTTCTATCATCTGCAATGTCTCAAGGTGATTGCGACTTAATCGATCCAAGTAGGAAACCAATAGTCCATCAATTGACTTGTCCGTTTTTACCAATAGCTCAATTTTCTTCCACTCTGGCCGTATAAATGTCTTTGCTGAGAAGTCTTCCCGAAAAACGGCTACAATATTTAGGGAGTGACTTTCGCAATATCGTCGGAGCTGTTCCTCTTGGGAATCCAGGCTAGTCCCGGTTTTGGCCTGATCATCAGTTGAAACGCGGCAGTACAGAATGACATTTTTCATAAATTGCCCTTAAAGTAATTACCATTTCTAAGTTCCCAAAAGATGAGAACGATATGGACTGTGAAAATCCATGAATATCTCCCGTAAAGATGCCCTTACAATCGCCACCAAAGGCTTGCGGTGCGCTTTGGCGCATGCCACAAGCTTTATGTAAGTTGGCTCGGATACCATAAATGATACAGTTTTGTGATTTAACATTTCATTTAGATCTTTCCGTGCGTCTTTGAATTTAACGGAACCTTTAGGATAATGTCCAGATAAATAGAGCATTATCAGATCCCGCAATTCGGCCGAAGTCACCTTGTCAGGCCGCGTCCCATGTCTGGTCAAAATGGATTCATAAAGTACCGTCTCCATATTGACGGTTATGGTCTTTCGGTTTGTTTCACGATAGTCAAGTTCAGTTGGCATAAATTTGCTTCCGGTTAAGTGGAGTCTTCAAAAATGATTCATTTTATATGATTCATATATTTTTTATAGAATTTATTACAGCCTTTTTATAGCGACTATTTTCAGTTTGATGCCATCTAAGTTCATAAAATTTAGCTGAGCCTTCAGTTTTGGAACGGAAAATCATCTCCACGTGATTTTCTTTCATCGATTTCAATGACATTTCTGATATCAAATTCAATTTCGGCAAGGACATAAAGGCGCTGAATCAGCAGTTCAAGCTGTTCATCCGTATGAATGGTTCCGTTACTGAGCAGAACCTTCTTTATTTCATCCTTACTGTACATTTACTTTCTTGAATCTCTCTTTCATCTCTATGCAAACTTTTTAAGTATCTGATGTCAAAGCTAATGTCTTGGATTAACTCAAATAACCACTTACACCTTTTTTCTCTATTCAAAATTGAATTGAAAGACGTCAACTTGAAGCCTTTACAAAACAATGAGTTACTCTTGACGTCAATTTTCAAAAAATAGATTTCATTTTTAGGGATATCCCAAGATAGCCTCTCTCGTTTCCATTCGAATGGGGTATAACTTTTCCATAAAACGCCTGCTTTATTTTTTTGCTAAATCCATCTCTTGTCAGTTTGTACATCCTTTGAATACTCTCTTCATCTGCCCATTTGTTGTAGTTTTCAAACAAAATTTTCGTAGATGTGAACATCAATGGATCGGGGGATGAAAATTCGCAATTGTCAGTAGCCCAACGAATAATCTGAGACGCTTCAGCTTTGATATCGGTAATCCAGCTTACACATTGGGGAGGAAGCTCAAACGCGGCACCGCCGATGCTTTCAATGCGCTTCAATCCTTCGAGACACCAATTGATGATTCCCGGCAATTCCGTTTCAAATTCGTTGGTTTCGCTAAACCACTTGATTTGATTGGCAAGTGAAATCACGTTATCGAATCGGATGAGCATCAGTCGCCTGAAAATGGCATTCGAGGCATCGCTAATCGCCGGAAAATTATTCGAGCAAATAATCAGTTTAGCTTTACTACGAATGCTTTGTGCATCCTTGTATTTTCTTTTGACACGAAGCGGGCCAAATGAGCCAAGGATCTTAAGGTTTTTTTCCATTTCAGGACTAAGGCGTGAGACTTCAAATTCATCAACAATAAGAAGCTTTTTCCCAAGGATCTGATCAAAAGGAAAGCTATCTCTCTCATCCCCGAAATCAACATTCGCGCAGAACTCAAATCCGATGATGCGCTGAATGGCCGACACAAATCGGCTCTTACCGGTACCGGGAATTCCGATGATGTGAAGGTACTTCTGAATGTCGAGCCGATCAGAAAGCACAAGTCCAATGAAATTTTGAATAAGGTCTTTGACACGATTGTCTCCGTTTGTTGCGAAGGCTAAAAATTCATTCCAGTTCGGGCACAGAGCATCCTTATCAAATTCTGTTGGAAACTGATAGAAAGAGAACGACTCCCTCATGTGCTCCATAAATAGACCGGTGTGAAAATTGTAAAGCCCGTTTCTAAAATTAAGCCATTGTCGAAGATTAGGATGTTTATCAAGGTCAAAACGATGAAGTTCGTGGACGATGTCGAATAGTCGCCGGCGAATGTCCTGAATACGTCGATTATCAGCCTTCGTGGGGCAATGCTCGGAAAGAAAATCTCCAATGCGATTGTTTATGATGTACTCTTCGGCCTCAACCCAATAGCCCTTTTCTTCAGCATACATCCAGAATTTGTCGCTATGGAAAAGAAGGTCAAGAAGCGTTTGCATGTAGCTCGCAATATTTGATACTTTTAGAGCATTGTTGTCAAAATCATTAATTAGCCCATGTAAAAGCGCTTCATCGGGTATGCCTTTAATGGGAGCTCCTAAGGGGTCATAAGTTTCCATAAAGTCCTCCGTACTGGGAAACTGGGGTCCTGGAATCGATGATAGGCCTGTATGAGACTAGGCTACCAAAAGGAGCGCATGAATTACTAATCATTCTAACCTGGTCTGCCATAAGAAGTCTTCCTTTCATATTTTCGTTGACCGAAATTATGGTAAGCTAAGACCAATGTCAGATTCAGTTGAGGTAAAGGATTAGCTCAAAGAGGTAGAAATTGATATGCCAAGAGGTAGTAAAGAGGTAGAGAAAAATACTATAAAAGCTGTATTTACAGTCTTTTACTTATTTGACCAAAAACAGATGCAATTTCTTTTGAATATGTTTCTGCAAACTCATCTAAGCCATTTCTGGAACTAATATTATTCGCTGCTTTTTCAAGCTGTTGCCAGGTGAATGGCCGACCGTTTTCCAGAAATTCATTTTCAGCCAATCGGTAAGCTTTACGGAATTTTTTGCCAGTACGTATCTTTGATAATTCTCTTAGTGCCATCGAAATAACTTCCAATGTAGCAGATAAGTTCTTCTTTAGCTTTCCCTTACTATTCGTCGTTCTTAGTTCCAGTGATTCCAAGCATTTTTGCCAAAATAAATCGAGGGTATTACTATTATGCATCATCCTTAATTCGTCGCCCGTTTGCTGAATGTAAATCACATACCAATCGTTCATTCTCCCACTAAGATCTTCGGCATGGGCGAGAGCTGCATAAGCGGGTCCATATCTTTTGACAAAATGAATGTAAAGGTCTTCCAATATATTGCGCTTATTCAGAGGAATATTTCCAAAGTCCATCTCAGGTGAATTGTCTGCAATAAGTGGTTGCCAATACAATTCATCTTTGTTTGAGTAATATGCTTTCTGCATTTCGTGGGCTTTGGTATCGACACCGTGGTAGAGGTGGGCATTCCGCGTGGCACTCCAGAATGACTGCAATTTTGCGTATTCGACCTTTTTCGGATCAAGTCGTGGCTTTTTGCCGTTATTTGGGCTCTTTGGTAATTCTGATTTCTTGGTTGTTTTCACGAAGCAAAGTAGGGCCGGTAGCGATGGTAGTCAATGTCGAAACGGGTTTTCTATATGTTCCGTGATTATAGAGACGCCTTTGATAAGAGGCGTGAAAATATCTGATAAACGACGGATAAATGACGAATAAATGACGAATAAATGACGAAATAAATGACGGAAAAATGACGGAAAAATGACGGAAAAATGTTGAGCACATCAAATGGAATTTGAACGAGGAACAAGACTTAGCCATACGATAACGTGATGATGAGGAATAATATCTTGACATTAGCGAGATACAAACCGAACTTATTGCGGTAGCCAAATGTTCTTTATCGTGGGAGACGAGTTTGCCAGAAGTATCTGAAAAAGTAACCCATCATATCCTATTCATTAACGGGCTTACAAAACCTTGTAAATAAAAGACATGATCGTAAAATCGAAGAATTTAGACTAATTACCAAATAACCACGTTATATTTGTAGAGAATAACTGTCTTTATGATATAGCAAGAGGTAGAGCCGATGATTGCCAAGCATCGGAACTGAGAAACCCGTTCTATTTTTTCTTGACTTCTAAAGAGAGGAATGCGAGATTGAGAATAATCTTTACAGCCGTTCTTTATCGTGGGATAGACTCGGCGAGCCAGCAAAATATATGAAATTCGTCTAAGAATTGGATTTGGACGGTATAATTTAGACTTAATTGAGATTTAGAAATGTATTATGCAATGCCGAAATACATAGTTAGGCGTAATAAGCCGCATTGGAAATTAATATGACCATTCCAAAACCTTCTCCTCTTGAGATTGATAAGTATTTGAGGTTATGGAATTCGCTTGAAAACTATGTTCTACAGGAACGAAGCCTTACGAAATTGTTCTCTGTCACATATCCGAGAAATGTTGAAATGGACGACGTGTTGATCAAAGTGTGTTCGTTGAATGACTTCTATAGCACAAACATTTTCTCACCATTTAAGGTTGCCATGCATATTGTTTCCCTAAAAATTGATGAAAGATTAGAAGCAAACGACCTAACTTTGGTTAACGAGATCGCGAATGTGGAAGTTAAAACTAATAAACGGATGAGTTTTTATTCGTTCGCCTCGAAATATTGTAGCCATCATAAACCGATGATCTATCCTATCTATGATAGTTATGTTGATAAACTTGTCATGTATTTCAAAAAAGTTGACCATTTTTTTTACTTCAAAAGGAAAGATCTTAAAAATTACCCAAATTACAAGGATGTTTTAATTGGATTTAGAACGTTTTATCACTTGGAAGCATACGATCTAAAGCAAGTTGACAAATATTTGTGGCAGGTTGGAAAACAATATTTTCCAAGGAATTACTAAATGCGGCTTACTACGCCTATCACGCGGCTGATGTGTTCACTCACCTAGCATAAGAGTTTTTTTAAGAGGTATTATGTTTTGATGGAAATAGATATTAGCTTCGTTGCATGCGAGGCTTCGCCCATACTGCCGCGCGAGGCACGATTAGTAAGGGTTTATAGAAACCTCGCGCGGTCAGCACGGCACATAGCTGCCAACGTTAGGTGCAAGCTCGCTTAAAAGAAACGAAGTGAGATATGAAAGCATTTGTCGATGAATATGGTAATTCTGGCCTTGATCTGACAAAGGATCACGTCTCGCACGCCTTTATCATAAGTGCTGTAGTAATAAATGATGATGATGAAACATTCTGTACTGACGTCTTGGATGCAATTGCGATAAATCATTTTTCAGGAAGTGAGATCAAGTCGAGTAATGTTGGAACCGACGATAAAAGGCGGCTACAAATTCTTTCCGAGTTTACGCAACTTAAGATGAGTGTCTACACTGTGGTCGTAGACAAGGCAAGACTCATTTCCGATGGATTCAAATACAAACAGTCTTTCTATAAATTTTTGAATGGAAAGTTGCACTCAGAACTATATAAAACCATTCCTAACCTCAAAGTGTATCATGACAATCTCGGTTCCGATGAATATATGGAAAGCTTTCAGGAATATATTCACAGTAAGAATGACCTTGATTTGTTTAATGAAACTCAGTTTGAGTTTGTGAAATCCACCAATAGTCGATTAATACAATTGGCTGATTTTCTAGCAGGGTCTTATGCGCGAATTTATGATTCCTCAAAACAGACTCAAAACACTCAGAAGTATCATATTCAACTGAATCGCCTTCGTGGAATTGTTGAGGAATGGCCGTGGAAAAAGTATGTTCCGAAAGAAGCATCTGCGTCAACTGTTGACGAGGATCAGAAGATTGAGAGTATTGCACTACATTCTATCACCGAGTATATAAATAGAAATGAAAGTAATACTGTAACGCCTGATGATAAGGCAAAAATGCTATTCCTTAAATACGTGTACTATTATTACAAGAACATTAGCCGAAATCAATTTATTTATACCAGAGACTTGAGGCTGCATTTGTCATATAGTGGCATAAAAACGAGTGACTTTTACATTAGATCAAAAATTGTGGCACCGTTGCGAGATCAGGGAGTGCTCATTTCGAGTTCAGCGAAGGGCTACAAAATTCCGGCAGGAAAGGTTGATATTGTCAGCTATTTTAATCATAGCTCCAGCATTATCAAACCGATGATTGCTAGATTGAAAACTGTGCGAGACGTTATCTATAAGGCAACGGGTGGAACTATTAATGTGTACGAGGACTATGGATTCCCTGAAGAGATTATGCTGTGAGCACGCCAGCACCTAACAGCGGCCAATCATTCGCTATGCGTCGGACGTATTAGATTCCTCCGGCTACGATATTGTGGCCGACGCTCCGCCCATACTGCCGCGCGAGGCATGGGTAGTAAGAGTTTATAGATACCTCGCGGCTCGTTGCCGCGTCAGCGCGCCGACCGTTATGAGAGATGCCGCTACCTAACACAATAAAGTGAGTTTCTATTATGGCCAAGAATGTATTTATTTTAGGGGCTGGTGCCTCTGTTGAATCAGGCCCTCCGTTAATGAGTAATTTTGTTGATGTGATTGAGGATATATTCTTTTCGAAAGAGTCGAGTATTGATCGGCCCGCATTTAATAGAGTATTATCAGTTCATCGTGAACTTCAATCTGTTTACGCTAAGTCGTATCTTGCACTTGATAATATCGAGCATTTATTCGGGGCAATTGAATTAAGTTCGGTTATGGGACAATTGTATGGACATACCACCGAGGATATTGCTCTAATTAGAGAATCCCTAATTAAAGTCATAGCGCAAACCATTGAGCTTACGACTAGGTTTCCATTCTTAAAATATAAGGGTTCTCATTGTGATGCATTTCGTATTAATCCAACTGAGTCCTATGGCGCATTTGTTGACCTTTTGAAAGAATCAAATGTTAAAGATTGTTGCGTGATTACATTTAATTATGACCTCGCTCTTGATGTTGCTTTATCTTTGAAGGAAGTTCCAATTAATTATGGTTATTCGTCCGGTGTAGGAATGCGATTGTTGAAACTGCACGGCTCATTGAACTGGGGCACTTGTTCTAATCCGGCATGCAGCTCTATTGTCATATACGATATTAATAATTACTTCAATACACATAGAAGATCATTGTTAGAAGCTGACTTTGCAGATGGTGAAGCAAAGCAATTACCGATTCAAATGCTAAATAGTTATCATGAAGTTCATTGCCCGAATTGTACAAAGCAGCTCGATAAAATTGGCTTAATTGTTCCACCAACGTGGAACAAAGGAGAATCTCAAAAGAGCATCGCAACTGTATGGCAAAATGCAGCCAAGGAACTGTCTGAAGCTGTAAATATTTTTGCAATTGGTTATTCGTTGCCTGAGACCGACTCCTTTTTCAGATATTTGTTTGCTCTGGGTACATTGGGCAATGCGCGTATTAGACGCTTCTGGACTTTTGATCCTGACCCGGATGTCCATAACCGTTTTCAAGATATGATTGGTCGATCTATAAAAGACCGATTCAAAAAGCATGAAGTGAAATTTTATGAAGGGGCGACACTTACAAGTTCTTATACAATTATTCTGAATGAAATGCGTAAAGAGAAGAACAAATAGGTGGCGGCACCTCTCATAACACGCGCACCACATGTTCGCTTCGCCCATACTGCCGCGCGAGTGGCGAATAGTCGGAGTTTTCAGATACCTCGCTCGGCGGCACCGCGTGTATGCGTAACCGCTATGAGATATGCCCGCGCAGGATAAAGGATGTTTACTTGGTTTTATCTTAAAATCTTTCATTTTTATGCCAATGTCATGAATAAGAAATATGTTTGGTACGCAAGTTATGGTTCTAATCTGAGGAAGAATAGATTCTTGTGCTATATTATTGGTGGCCAGCCAAATGGAAGTACTAAACAGTATAGCGGTGCGCACGATAAATCTTTACCAATAGCAGATAAACCAATAACCATTCCACACCAATTGTATTTCGCAAAAAAATCACCAAGTTGGAATGATGGTGGAGTAGCTTTTATCAATACGGCCAGCGCAAAAATATCAAAAACGCTAGGCAGAATGTATTTAATCACGCAAGATCAATTTTGTGATGTTGTATCACAAGAAACGAATTCTGATTCGACAGCAATTGACTTTGCGCGCGCTCTTCAAGCAAATAGCATAATTATCAAAGAAAGCTCGTGGTATGGAAATCTTATATACTTAGGAAGCCATGAATCTTTTCCAATATTTACATTTACAAATGAACAGAATCTCAGTCCATTTGTAAATCCAGACATTAACTATATAAAGACAATAATCGAAGGTTTAAAAGAAACTTACTCTCTTGACAAAGAAAGTGTTCTCAAGTACTTGTTGACTGCACACGGGCTGGGCTATACAAAAGAACAATTGGATCGGATAATATGATCTGCGCTTGCACATCTCATAACAGCGGCTCGACACGTACGCTCAGCTACTCGCAAATGTTTATTATTTATTAATAGAGTGTTTATAAGGATTTCAGGTCAGCGATATTAAGAGACTGAAGCTCGTAGCTTCGCCGACACCGAGCCACGATGGGAGAGTAGAGTTTGAAAATTTATAGATATGCCGCGGCTCGTTGCCGCATATGCACGCGGAGCGTTATGAGACATTGCATGGCCAGGAAGTTCCTATGATTGACGTTCAAGCGCAATTGAATAAGCTCTATGAGACTATCTTAGTTGAGCATCCGAAATTAGGCACGTCAGAAATCATTTCCGGGCCATTTCTTGTTTCGGCGGCGGAAGAATATCTGCAATCTTCACCAAGAATCGCAATAGTCGGGCAGGAGACGTTTGGCTACATACCATTCCAGAATTTCTGTGCAAGTACTGATCGCATTGAGTACTCGCTTAGTGAGTATAGAAACTTTGACTTTGGCGTTGGGCTAAATGGCAAGAAATACAATAGCGCATTTTGGAGTGTTTTTCGCCAGATTCAAAAGGAGTTATGCAAAGATGTTCATCGCTCCATAATATGGACAAACCTGATTCTCTTTGATGTGAACCAAAAAAGCATCTTTTTTGTTGGGCCAGAGTTGGTGAAAGCAATTCTGGGCTTGCAGCGAGATATCTTTCAAAGACAGATGGAGATTCTTAAGCCAGATGTTGTGTTGTTTCTAACTGGCGTTAATACGAAATACGATGAATTAATAAGGCGGTTTTACCCTGGGATTGTGCACAAAAACTTGAATGTTTCCGGATTAAGTAAGGTCTACATTCATGTTCTGGAACACAGTCTTCTTCCAAAAAAGACACTTCGGACGTATCATCCCGGATATCTCAACCGCCAAGGGAAGAAAATTGAGGAAATGGTGATCAATCAAATACTCAGTTTTATTCGGGAGTGATTATGCGAACTGTATTGGTTCAAAGGGAAATGGAATTTTGTGAATTAGCGATAAGGTGTAGGATTTAAGCGGCATGATTAAAATCCGATCTTTTTTGTTTGGCGAGCGATAGCTTTTGATAGCGTTCATTGAGTCGCTCAAGCGTAAGCCCATTCAGACAGTCGGCAGGGGTGAGATAATGGATTGCACTGTGTAAACGCCGATTGTTATAATAGTCAATAAAGGCATTGATTTGATAGTGGGCATCGTCCAGATTAATAAAGCTTTGTTTTCGTAAGCATTCCTCGGAGATAGTTCGATGAAAGCGTTCGATTTTACCATTACTCTGGGGATGCCGAACAGAGGTTCTAATTTGCTGCAATCCTTTCACGCGCAAGAGTTCATAAAATTCTTTAGCGATGAATTGCGGCCCGTTGTCTGAAATGATTCGCGGCCGTGCGTGTGGAAATTTCTCCCAAGCTATTTGAAGCGTGCACTGGACGTCATATTCCTGCATATGAGTTCGAAGCTCATGATGGACGATATAACGCGAAAAGCCGTCAATGATGCTGATCAGAAAAAGGAACGTTCCATGAAAGTTGACATATTTGATGTCTATATGCCAATGCTCGTGAACATGGGCCGGCTGATCGAAGCCGTGTTTTTTGGTTTTAGTCATTGAGATATTCCAGCGCTCTAAGAGTCCGGCATGCTTGAGGATTCGATATGTGGTAGAAGGGCTTACAGCCACCACGTTTTCGTCCAGCATCATATAGGTCATTCGTCGGTATCCAGCCTCGTGGAGATGTTCTCTGGCATAACAAAGGATGGCTTCTCGTTCCTCATGCAAAATCCAATGTCGTTTGTCTGTAATACCGTTGTGACGAGTGGCCTGCCTTTCCGGCTTTTCCAATCGTAATATTTACTAAGCCTGAGATCAGCCATAGCCGCTAAAGTACCTAAGGGTATATGCGTTTTACGATGAATCATTTCAAGATACTCCACAATGGATCCCGCTCCGAACAAGGAATCCATTGCTTTTTTAAAGATGGCCATTGAAGTTTTTTTTTAATTGGATGTTTTCCGATGCCAATTCAATGATAACCTGATCTTTATTTTGAAGTTCATTTTCCATTTGTTCGATTTTACGCTCGTGAAGGCTTTTGGTATGTTTACCTTTTTGGGAAAAGACGGCGCTTGCACCTTCAAAGAGTTGTTTCTTCCAACGGTATATCTCGTTGGGGTGAATTTTATGTTTTTCGCACAGCGTGCTGATCGGCATATGGTTTTCTAAAAATTCTCTCAAAATTAAAATCTTCTGTTCGGCTGAAAAACGTCTACGTTCGTTCATGGAATTCTCCTTGGTTACTATCTAAGTTAAACAATAGAAAATTCCGTTTCCATCTGAAGCATAACAGATATTCAAATTGAACATAAGATAAGAAAAAATCATCAGGAAGGGCGCCGCTCCTTCAATTGCCGGAGAACACATCCAAATGGACTCTCATTCCGGGCCTGCTATTGCACCTCTCGATGCACTTACCGATGACCTAACGAAATACGAAACCTTGAGTAATCATTCATGACAAGTCAAGATATTAAGCGTTCTCGATCTCACTTGCTATTAGTACAGAGACCCAATGAAAGGCCACAAATAACCCTTGACAAATAATATTTATTGTTTATGTTAGGATGTTGTGGCAGGGAATCTGTTCTTGATTGTAGCCGCAAAAAAAATCGAAGATAGTATTTTATGACTTTCATGACTTGTGTCATTTGAATTTTGTAGTGGTGTAGCTAATTTCCTTGTAATCGCTTGATCTTTAGGCGATTAGGGTAATTCTTAGACGAAGAGCAGGTGAAATGACCGCGAATTAAGACTTTAAAAGAAGAGGAAGAATGTTCGAGCATCCTTCCTCCCGAAAGTGCAAAAACCGATTGTGTACAGACAAACAGCGATGTTTATCCATGAGCCTTTGCGTTTCTATAGTAGCAAAAACCTCATGAAATTGCAAATAGTAAGTGTAACCGAGATCCTTCGAAAGGAAAGGGACAGGGATTGGTTCCCTCGCGTACGGTCAATGCCCAAAGATGAACGGATATAGAGATTTATTTATAGGTCATTTCTAAATATTTATCAAGAGGATTTTATGTTACACAAAGTTTGGTTGTCAAAAGCAGCGTTAAAATCGGCGTTACTTGTAGCCGGTATGGCTCTTTTAAATGCTTGTACTTTTAATGTGCGCCTCGTGCAGGACGAAGGCGGAATTCCTGAAGCTTCGATGAAAGCTTTGGCTCAGAGCGCGAATCACTATGCTACGGTTTATATCGGGACTGAATTTTTTGTATGCAAGGTCTTGAAGTGCGATGAGGATCATCTCGTGGTCGCCGACCGGGAAGTGGTCACGGAACTACCGATCAAAGCGATTTCAAGAATCGTGATCGAAGACGCTAAAACTACAGGAATGAGCGCGGTAATTGCGGGAGGTCTGAGCGGCGGGCTTTTAGGATACCTGATCGGTATGGAAGCAGCAAGCGATCACCAAAGCGCACAGGAAATCAAAATCGGTGTGGCATCCGCAGGAGCGATGACGGGTGCTCTGGCGGTAAAGCTCATAGGCGAAGGCTCCAGAAAAGAATATCCGGTTAATAACAAAGTCAAAAATATCGAACTCGTCAAAGGATGGGGCCGATCGATCAAAGCTCAGGCCATTCAGGAACGCGGTGTCTTCAGTGACCTGCTTCTAAACGCCGGAGAAACTTTCCTTGAACTAAGGGTTTATGAGTTTGACAAGGGCGCTACTGATGGTGGCGGATATATTGCGCTTTACGACGTGTATAATGGAAAAGACATAACGCTGCGCTGGAAAGTGTATGATGAATCATTTATCAAAGAACAGAAGGAAAGGCTGGCATCCCCGATGAAGAATCAAATTTTCAAGAATAGTGAATTGAATAAAGAGTAAGCATTGATGAAGTAATTCCCCTAACCCCCTTTACGAAGGGGGAAATAAAAAACGGATTGCAAATGGTTCCCCCTTGAAAAGGGGGCCGGGGGGATTGAGTCAGTTGGGATTAGTCGAATGAATGACCGAAAGACTGAATGAAGCACATAGCGTACAACAAAGAGCTAAAGGAATTTTCACGCAAATTGAGAAATAACTCAACGATGGGTGAAACGCTATTATGGAGATATTTGAGCGCTCGAAAATGTTGCGGGTTGCAATTCAATCGCCAGAAACCATTAGGAAAGTACATTGTTGATTTCTACTGCAAAGCCATGAACCTCGTCATAGAAATCGATGGCTATGCTCACGGATTTGCAGAAGTCTATCAAAAAGACGTTTTGAGACAAAAAGAAATAGAAGCGATGGGATTGATTGTTTTACGGTTTACTGAACGTGAGGTACGAACGAACATCGATAATGTACTGCAGGCAATCGTGACATTTGTAAAGGCAAATACAAATCCCCCTAGCCCCCTTTCCAAGGGGGAAGAAAACGGATTGCCCATAACAACGTGCAGGCAAAAACAAATCCCCCTGACCCCCTTTCAAAGGGGGAAAGAAAAAACATTAAATCAATAACTCATAAAAAGTAAAGCATTCAGGAGACGAGACCTATGAAAAAAATAAACCTCATCATTTTACTCATGACTTCGGCCAGCGCCTATTCTCAGCTTGGTTGGTGGACAAGCTCCGATAGTAACCATGTATTCAATAAAAATAGAGGAAGCGTGATGATCGGCGCGTATCAGCCTCTGGGCAAACTCACCGTCGGGCCGGATGATAAATTCTACAATCTCTCGCTCGTCGGAGACTATAGCAATCTGGCGAAGAACTATCTGCAGATCGGCGTTACAAGCCGGAGTTTTGATAAGCTGCAAGGGCAGACGATATTTGATCTTTATCACTCCAATTCCAATCCCAAATATGCAGGATATAATTTCCGTGTGAATGGCAATAGCCAGTTCTTCCTCAATGCCGAAGGCAATGTGGGAATTGGCACGGAGAAACCTGAAGCAAGGCTTGATCTGAGCGGCGGCCCACAATGGGGCGGATTCACAAAAGCAATTCGTCTACCCGCAAACCACACGATCAATTTCGATGCCGGTGAGAATCAATACGGGCTTGTCGCGCAAGGTAGTGAACTGAGCTTCGTACTGGGTAATAAGACGAATCCCTTTAGCGGCGCATTTACAAAACTCATGACATTTCAACCGAAGAAGATCATTATCGATGGGGATGTGGAGGTACGGGGACAGATCACATCGGGTGGAAGTGTATACGGTGGCGGAAGCGGAGGTAGCATTTTTTCAAATAGTAATAATACCGGCAATGCGCTTTCAGGCAAATATTCGATGATTCAAAATTCAGCGATTCCTGGTGACCCAGCCCCAGTCTTATGGAGCACGACGGCGGGGGGTATTTATAATAGTGTGGCTGGAAATGTCGGCATAAGCAACTTTGAGCCAAGTTATCCTCTTGATGTGAATGGGGATGTAAACACTAATGGTTGGTATAGGGTCAGTGGTGCTGGTGGCTATTATTTTCAATCGTATGGTGGCGGCTTCTATATGGCAGACAATACGTGGATTAGGACTTACGGAAATAAAAGTTTTTATCATAATACCGGTGTAATGAGAACAGATGGAGTTTTTCAAGTTGGGCCGAATGGAAGTCGTTTTTCTGTTGCTGAGGCTGGAAATGGTTGGTTATCTGCATTTACTAATGGAATCTCCGCTGTGTATCTAGCGCATGGAGGTGGCTATGGTATGCATATCAATACGGGTGGTACAAATAGTGCGGGCCGTTATGCTTTGGAAGTTCGAAATGCAAGCCAGACCCATTTATTTGTAAGGGATGACGGTAACGTTGGTATCGGTACATCGGGTCCCGGATATAAATTGACTGTTGATAATGGAGCGATTGGCGGTACGTATGCGATGACACCCAAATACACCCCTTGGAATACTTATAGCACAGGAGATGGGGGAGCCTCAATATACAATGACAATGGTTCATACAAAGCATTGATGCTGGTAGGTAATAATTCTGCCAACGGCAGCACTCGTGTGGTCAAGGTTTGGGATGTCTTGGATGTACAAGGTACTCTTTTGGTAAATGGGTCACCCGTAAGTGGAGGTGGGGGTAGTCAGTGGACAACAACAAACGGTGTCCATATTAACTATAGCGCGGGTAATGTAGGCATTGGTGCGGCGGCAAATCCACCTCTGTATGCACTTGATGTTGCGGGCGATGCTCGAATTGATAGTCGTTTTAGATTCAAAAGCGCAAATGCTGATGGTGGCTCATTTGCGGTTATAGCCGTTGACGCAGGCGCTACAAAAAATTTCGAATTTTATGACTATTTTAATAATAGGCCTATGCTTCGAATATATGGAGGTAATCAAAGCCTATGTGTTGGTGGGTGGAATGGATTTACTGATCCAGGGGCCAATAGCCTTGGCGTTGGTGGTAATGCTTGGGTTACAGGTAGTGTAGGGATTGGGACAACTAATACCGGTGTTTATAAACTCTCCGTCAATGGCAAAATCAAAGCTCAAGAAATTTACCTTACAACGACTGTTTGGCCGGATCACGTCTTTGAAAATGGCTACAGCTTGCGCTCGCTCAAACAAGTAGAAAACTTTATAAGCAAAAACGGTCACCTCCCTGATATCCCATCGGAGTCAGAAGTGATTGAAAAAGGTGTG
>JANNSF010000263.1:0-9184 GCA_031402315.1 bacterium
CCTTGCCTATCGGTATTCAAGTAATTGGTAAACGTTATTCCGATTTCAGACTTCTGAAAATTGGAATGGTATTAGACGACTATTCTGAAAAGTTTAAATATCCATTAGAATAATTTTATTTTGTAATGCCAGCAGGTAACAGCACCTACCCAAAAGGCGGGGTTTCGTTCTCCGCAGACAGTTTTGTGGTAGCCGAAAGTTCAGTTCTCCGAATGAAGTTTAGTGGTAAAAATCCCGCCCTTCGGGTAGCTGCAAAACGTTGGCAGCAAGCAGACACGACATCAAACATTTGAACAAATGAGCAAAGAACAAACAAAAGACCTTTTGAAATTTCTTAAACCATTTGGTGACGACATAACAGATTTAGTTATGTGGCTTAGGGACTTTGCTTGGAACTTATGCCCAAAGACTAACGAATTAATTTACGACAACTATAGCGCTGTAGCATTTGGTTGGAGTCCGACAGATAAAGTTGGACACACCATTTGTTCAATCGCAGTTGGACGTTCAAGCAAAAATGTTCATTTCGGCTTTTATTGGGGAAACGAAATTTCAGACCCAGACAAAATTCTTTTAGGACAAGGTAATCAGTATCGCTATATCCTTGTGACAGACAAAAAGAAATTCCCAAAGGCTTATATGAAGAAACTTGTAAATGAAGCTTATGCAAATTCTCTTGCAAAAGTTAAAGACCCAAAACAAATCATCAGCGGACAGACAATTGTAAAATCGATTTCAGACAAGAAGCGACCAAACAAAGCGAAGAAAGCAGCTAAGACGAAAAAGAAATAACATTGTGACTACGATTGACGAATGCCTGCTGCCAACACGGGTTTGGCAAAAGTGGCGGTCCCCCAAATGGGCAAGCAGTGCTCCGCAGCCACATCGTGGTTAATCAAACATTGGTTCTCCACATCAACATTTGTGCTGAAAAGCCCGCCCATCTCAAATCTGTAAACCCCTTCTTCCAAATTTCGCATTGATGCCCTGAACTTAAACTGACAGCAATTGAATGACGTGTCGCATTTCTTCTTTTGTCACCCCCGCGTCCAGGGCTTTTCGCACGTGTGGATGTACCGCCCCCTCCTCCATAATTCCTCGCAATTAGATTTGCTCGCACTCCGATATTCAATGCCGTTTGAAGATAAATTACATTCTAATCGGCGTCTATTTTACAATATCTTCCACCCACGACATCGCAGCCATCATTCCTGGAAATCCTATAGTAGGAAGAGCAAGCAAAATGACGTGTCGCATTTCTTCTTTTGTCACTCCCGCGTCCAGGGCTTTTCGTACGTGTGAATGTACAGCACCCTCCTGGCGCGACGCCGCCGAAATTGCCAGCTTTATCATCGCACGCGTCTTTTCGTCCAGAGGCCCGGCATGGTGAACTGCGTCTCCAAGGGTTGCATAAGCTTTTGCTACCGATGGAAAGTCTTGCGTAAATTTTTCGAACCTTTTTGGAACATTACTCATTGTATTCTCCTCTTAAGAATTGTGGCTACACTTTAGCTGGTCATTTTTTGGTTCGACAAAAATATGAAATATGAAACTCGGAAGGTACTCGCAATTTGATCAGTGTAATTAACTTACTCATGGGTTTTCCACTTCTGGGCGATCGCATCATCGGCGGTACCGGCTTCTACGATATAATGCATCCGGAACTTGCGAAGTGACTCTTGTAAATGCAAAAAGCGCTATTAATACGATCGAAATTGGCGGTTTTGTCATAATTCCTTGTGACTTGGTCAAACAAATACTCGAAATAACCCCTGAATCACATCGGCGATAATAGACGGTATCACACCCAAAAGTAGCAGACCGGCGCTACTTATAACGAGCGCTATGCGAGTTGATTTTGATAGATAAATATCGTCCAGTGGCTGGTCGGCATCTTCGAAATACATACGAACCATTACACCCAGATAGTAATACACTGAGATCGTGGAGGTTATGACGGCAACTATAGTAAGTGCAACATACCCTGCATCGACAGCCGATGAGAATACCCGAAGTTTTCCCATAAATCCCCCGGTCAAGGGGAATCCGGCCATTGATAGCATCGCAATCGACATGGCTACACTAAGTAAGGGATAACGAAAGCCGAATCCTGCAAAATCCTGAACTTTCAGATTTTTCCCCTCCCTCGTTTCAAACACATGAATGATGGTAAAGGCGGCAACATTCATAAGGGAATACACCATGACGTAGTATAGAATTGAATCCATCGCAAGGTTGGGATTGGTTTCCGCCAATTTCGGTCCGGCAATAATCGCCATTAGGATGTAGCCGGCATGCGAAATGGACGAATATGCGAGCATACGCTTAATGTCCTTTTGCACAAGCGCCATGAGGTTTCCTCCGATCATACTGATGATAGACAACCAGAAGAAGATTGGTGCCCATTCCGCAGAAAGAGACCCGAAAGTATCAATAAATACTCGTCCAAATGCCGCAAAAACTGCAACTTTCGGACCGCTTGCGATAAACGCGGTTATTGGCGCCGGTGCTCCTTCATACACATCCGGCGACCACATATGAAACGGCACGAGGGCAACCTTAAATCCGAAACCTATCGTCAGAAGGGCCGTTCCCGCCAACATGAGTGGATCACCAAGCATATTGTGAGTTCCTAAATATTGGGCAATTTTTGGAAGATCAAAAGAGCCGGTTGCACCGTAACACAAGCAAATTCCGTAAAGAAAAAATGCCGAAGCGAAAGCTCCAAGCAGAAAGTACTTTAGCCCGGCTTCAAGAGACTTCGTTTTTGCCCGATTCATGCTTATCAGGATATATAACCCGATAGACATTGTTTCGAGACCGATAAAAATGACCATCAAATTCAGACTCGCTGCCATTATAAGCATCCCAAGTGTGGACATTAGTATGACGGCGAAAAACTCTCCTACTTTGTGGTCGGCTACATCGTCATGGGTCATTAAGCAAACCAAACCCGAACTTAGGAGAATCACGGCGCTGAAGGCGTTGGTATAATAATTAATAGTGATCATACCACTAAAGGAAATGATCGTTTTATCCCACAATAATAATTCCGTGGCAAATGCCAATAAACAAGCGAGAAATGATATATGCCCAAGCCATTTTCGCATGCCCGGTGCAAAGACTCCAAGTAAAAGGACAAGGAAGGAGCCGAGCCCGACGATTATTTGCGGCAGAATTACCAGCAAATTTAGATCAGGAATTACAACGTCCACAATACCTCCATATATTTATATTTCCACATCCCAAATTTTACGCACCTCGCAAAACAACAACTTCGTTTTCATTTCGTTTGATATTATATACTCGACAAGCGGGATTTTGAATCATCACCCTGGAGAGAGGGCGTGAGATTACATCCTCCAGAGCCCGATTGAGGCCACGAGCGCCCTCACGTTTACTGTCAATTCCACGCAGACACAACTCGACTACGTCCGGCTCGACGTGAATTCGAATTTCTCTCTCCTCAAATCGCTTAATAATGCCGGCGATTTTTTGATGAGCAATATCTCTCAGCATGCTCTCGTCCAGTAGTTTGAAAAATATGATTTCATCGATTCTATTGAGGAACTCCGGCGTAAAGTGCTTCCGGAGAGACTCAGTGATGCCACCGAGAATTTCTTTGTTGACATCCGTCGTGCTCCCACCAAAACCAAGTTTTTCTTTGCCATAAATGTGCTCTGCTCCCAAATTGGACGTCATGATAATAGTTGTGTGAGAAAAGGAAATGGTTTGGCCTTTTCCATCTGTCATACGTCCGTCATCAAAGACCTGCAGGAACGCTTCATATATTTTCGGGTGTGCCTTTTCAATTTCATCGAGCAATATTACGGCCGACGGGTCATCGCGGACTGCTTTTGTGAGCCTTCCCTCATCATCGTAGCCAATATACCCCGGAGAGGTACCAATGAGCTTTGAAATTGCATATTGATCGTTGTATTCGGACATGTCAATTCGCACGAGTCTTTTTTCGCTGCCTTCCAGAGCCTCCGCCAGAGCTTTTGCAAGTTCTGTCTTTCCAACCCCGGTTGGGCCGATAAAAAGAAATACACCGTCCGGCCTCTCAGGATTAATATCAAGCCCACTCTTAGTCATGCGTACAACTTCCGCGACTTTCACAATTGCATCTTCTTGGCCAATCACTCGTAATCTGAGTTTTTCTTCCAAGGACATCATGCCAATCATGGCGTCGATTTGGATATTGTTCTCCGGTATTCGTGTTACCTGCGAGACCGCTTGTACGATATTGTTTTCGGAAACGGCAACTGTTTCTAAACTCGTATTTGGGCGTGACAGGCTCGCCTTTATCGATGACCTTTCGAGTATATCACATGCTTTATCAGGAAAGTATCTGTTTTTTATATACTTATCAGATAGTTCATATGCCGTACGAAGCATTCTTTCGCTAATCGTGACATGATAGAAGGGTTCAATTTTTGATTTTAGAGATTCGAGAATCTTTATCGTCTCGTCACGTTCGGGCTCAAGAACCGTAATTCTTGTAAATCGTCGATCAAATGCGGAGCTCTTTGCGATGTTCTTTTGGTACTCTTCGTCTGTTGTTGCACCTATAAGTTTGAAGTCCGGTTGAGTCAAAAGCGGCTTGAACATTTCGTCCAGACCTCCGGTCTCGTGAGAACTGTAGGATCCGGCCCCCATGAGCGTGTGAAATTCATCTATGAATATTATGACCTTGTTGTTTCGACAGAACTGAGCAAGCTGCATGAATTTCTGTTCCAAAGTTCCGACGTATCGAGTTCCTGCCACGACTGCAAAGACCTCCAACTCAAGCACTTTATAATCCTTGATGATTTCCGGCACATCACCTTTCGCCATCAGATGAGCGAGTCCATTTACGAGAGCTGTTTTACCGACGCCGGGTTGCCCAACTATCAAAGGATTGGCTTTCGTACGGCGGCAGAGAATCTCAATCATTTCGCCAAGTTCGCGATGACGACCATGGATGTTTTCTATCTTCCCTTCTTTGGCAAGCTGCGTCAAATCTCGCAAAAAATTTGGAAGTCCCGGCAAAACTGTCTCTCCGAGCACTCCTGAATTCGCCTGATTGGTCTCTTTATTCTCAGCCTTTGTTGGCGGGACGTAATTCGGATCCATTTCCGTCAGAAGGTCATCAAACCACTTATACCCAGGATCAAATTGTTTGCCTTCCTGGAGCGTTTTCTTTGAGAGGTCGTCTTTGCCAAGTTTATGATAAGCCAAAGCCAGGTAATAAAATCCGTAAGAGTTCTTATTTTCGATGGCAAAGGACTTTTTAAGGATATCAATCGCTTCCTGGTATCTTTCCAGGTCACAATAGACGCGGCCGAGCTCGCGCATGACTCGTGCATTCTTGGGCTCTAATTCAACAAATCGTATGAAAGACTTAACAGCTTCCTCCAATCGGCCAAGGTTCATCAGGCTGTACCCATAATAATCATAGAGAAAAGAATCCGTTATCTTGTTTGGATACGTTTTTTCAACGAAATCAACAAGTTGCTGATCTTCCTTTAAATCATAATACAGAATCTCAAAAATGTGGTGCATGGACCAATTGAAGTAAGACGGGTCGTCTACCTGATACTGCTTCATTACCTCGATAGCTTTTTGAGGGTTATTGAGCTTACGGTAGAGCTCCTTTACTTCGTAGGCCGCATTGCTGTCTTTCTTATGCACCGCGAGCAGTTTTTCGAAATATTTGAGTGATTCAGCATACTGAGTTTTGTCCTTATGAAGCTTCCCGATACTACGAAGAGCTTCTGCATGATTTTCATCGAGAGCAAGTACTTTCTTGTAAAGGTCTATCGCTTCGTCATGTTTACTTCGTTTCACCAAAATATCGGCCAATTTTAGCATCAAATCCGGCTTGTTAACATTGGACTCAAGCGATTTCTTTATGAAGTCTTCGGCCTTATCATAGCTAAAATGAGCCGCGTAGAGATCGGCCATTGCAAGATAGAGTTGAAACACGGCGGGCGTGCTCTTCTGAAGCTCTTGAAAATGAGCCTCCACCTGAACCATATCCATGGCGTCGTCTAATAGATCGTCAAACTCCTTAAAATACTCTTTACCAATTGCGACTGCAGACAAAAAAGATTTTGTGGCCAACGTCGATTGCGACTGCTTCATATAGACTTTTGCCAAAATCAAATGATGCAGTGCGTTGGTCGGCTCTAGACGGATTGCCTCTTGGATATGCTTGAGAGCTTTGTCGAGAATTAGCACATCAAGATTACATTTCGCCAGCACGTAATGATTATTAGGGTCCTGAGGATTAATCTGAACTGCTCTTTCGAGGCAGACCAAAGCTAAGGCGTCCTTTTTAAGGAAATGCAACGCTTCCCCGAACTTTCGATAAGCCGTATCGTCGGAGTAGGCTTGTTCAAGGAGCTTCTTTATTAGGAACGAAGTTCTCTCAAGATTGGTTGACAGGTTGGCAGAAATGTAACCGCCTATCTCATCGAGTGATTTTGACGCCAAGTTGTTAAGAGTGGACCAATCCAAATTCCACGCCGTCGTGAAAACGTATTTGCAGTGGGGGCAGGCGGTTAAGTCAACCTCAAACTCACAAATTTTTCCGCAATTTGGACATAATGTGCTTTTTGAATCCACAATTATTTTTCGGAAAGTATATTGGGTTGTGCTTTTTTGTCTTTATTGATTTCAACAGCTGTATGGTAGTTTTTTAAGTAAAGGCTCAATGTAGCTTCTGTTTTTTCAGTAAATGCCTTTGGATAGATGCCCATTAGGAATATTAAGAGCACAAAAGGCAGAATAAGGCAGTATTCCCGTTTTGTAAAATCCCAAAGTTTTTTGTTTTCTTCGTATTTTATTTCTCCAAATGAAACCCTTTGGTACATCCATAATAAATAAACGGCGCCGAGAATTACTCCGGTCATGGCAATAGCGGAGTAAATTCTGGCGTGATCAATTGTTGAATTAAATGCGCCCAGAAGGACTAAGAACTCACCGACAAACCCATTGGTACCCGGCAGCCCCAACGAGGAAAAACAAACCAACAGAAAGACGGCGGAGAATATCGGCATAACCTTCCAAAGTCCACCAAATTTATCAATCGTACGTGTGTGGCGGCGGTCATAGAGCATTCCAATCATCAAAAATAATGCGCTTGTTGAAATACCGTGACCGATCATGATCATCATAGCGCCCTGCCATGCTTGTATATTCATTGAAAAAATTCCAAGCATGACAAATCCCAAATGACTGACGGACGAATACGCTACCAGTTTTTTGGCATCGGTCTGGACCATCGCCACGAGCGCCCCATAGATAATTCCTATAAGCGCCAAGGCAATAATGACGGGTGCAAATTCCTGTGCTACGCTTGGAAAAAATGGAATGCAAAAACGCATAAAACCATACGGTCCCATTTTTAAGAGAATTGCAGCTAAGTCAACCGATCCTGCGGTTGGCGCCTCAACGTGCGCAAGAGGCAGCCAGGTATGAAACGGGAACATGGGGACCTTCACGGCAAACGCCAGCGCAAACGCCAGAAAGAGCCAATACTGCACTCTGTGCGGTAATTGCAGTTTCAGGTAATCCTCAATTGCAAAAGAATGCATCGATATAATTTGGCCGTCTATTACAATCGGAGCCGTTTGAAAGTACATGTAGATGATCCCAACAAGCATAAATAAACTGCCCGCCATAGTATAAATAAAGAATGTAACAGCGGCTTTTATTCGGTGGTCATGCCCCCAGATCCCTATGATTAGATACATAGGAATTAGCATAGCCTCCCAGAAAACATAAAACAATAATAGATCACGAGCCATAAACACGCCGACCATTCCCGCATCCAATAGCAGTAGCGCTACCATGAATCCTTTGACGTGAAAATGGATGCTTTTCCATGAAGCCACAACGGCAAGAGGCATCATGAAGGTCGTCAATAATATTAAAAGCATGCTTATCCCGTCGATACCAATGTTGTAATACGCCCCCCAGTCTTTGATCCAATTGGCCTTATAAACAAACTGCATTTCCGGATTATTGAAATCGTAGAGAAAAAAGAGCGGTAGTGACAAAATAAAAACAAGAAAAGAAAAACTAAAAGCAACGGCTTTGATCGTATATTCTTCCCGCTTATCTATAAAAAACAAAACGACTACGCCTATGATGGGGGTAAAAATCAAAAGCGATAAAACAATTTCGCTGTAAGTCTCCATTCAAATTCCTCTAGAAAATCTATTTAAAAAATTATTTCATGATATAGTAAATTACCAATACAACCCCGAGAGAGATGAAAAAAGCATACGTTTGCACATAACCCGTTTGAAATAGTCTGAGAATTCGTCCGACCAAATCGATGGATATCGCCAAGAGATAGATCAATCCGTCAATCAATTTATTATCGATAAGCCGTAAAAAAACCTTTTCGGAAGTCCATTTGATGGGCTCAACAAGATATCGATCGTAAATTTCATCGACATAATATTTATTGAAAACCAATTTGTAGATCGGGCGATAATCGGTTGCCAACTTATCCGCATCAACTTTGCGCCAGAGATAAACGACGTAAGCACCACCGATACCCACGAGGCCCGCTAGAATCGATATTGCCATCAAGAGTCGGTCCGATAGCCCATGGCCTTCTACGAGAGCGTGTTCGCCAACTGCCGGCGCCAGAAAGTGTGCAAACCAATTGTGTCCTCCCAGCGCTTCCGGTACTCCCAAAAAACCACCGAAGGCGGCAAGAACAGCTAAAATCATAAGAGGTAGCGTCATGACTAAAGGCGATTCATGCAAGTGTTCTTTAGCTTCCGGTTTCGTACGACTCTCGCCGAAAAATGTCAAGAAAACAAGTCGGGACATGTAGAAGGCGGTCATTGTCGCGCCTACGATGCCCAGCCAAAAGACTCCATTGTATCCTTTATGATACGCTGCGGCTAAGATTTCGTCTTTTGAAAAGAACCCGGAAAAGGGCGGGATTCCGCAAATGGCAATCCATCCAATAAGAAACGTAATGCTGGTAATCTTAGCTTTCGAGAATAATCCACCCATGCCGCGGATGTCTTGGGGATCATCATGGAGACCTCCCTTGTGATACGCGTGCTCCATAATATGAATAACACTACCCGAACCCAAAAACATGAGCGCCTTAAAGAATGCGTGCGTCATAAGGTGAAAAACGCCTGCCGAATAAGCACCAACACCCACACCGATG
>JANNSF010000264.1:0-1508 GCA_031402315.1 bacterium
TGTACGTTCATCTCGTCAATACGATCAATGCCAAGACCAAAGCGGCGTGGAAGTCCACGATGACGATGACGGATGAAATGAGCAAAAAGAAATTCATTATTCCGCCTGACCGTACGCGGTATCTTTCGGAAATAACGGATACTGTGCGAAGTTATCATCGTTTTGCACTGGACCAGAGCGAGATTGCGAGGCGTCTGTATCAATTGCTCGGCTCGAAAGATATTTTTAAGAATCAGGATAAATTCGCGGGTGGACAACTCCATACGTTTGAAATTCTCGGCGATTCGGATACTTCCAAAATTTCATTCGATAAAATTTCTGATGCCGGCGATGTTATAAGTGCGATTGACAAAATGATTGAGAATCTGAAATTGCGTTTGCGTCCGGAATTTTTAAAGCGTCTTGAGCAGTGGGAGGATTTCA
The DNA here is from genome assembly GCA_031402315.1 of bacterium. Lineage (GTDB taxonomy): Bacteria > CLD3 > CLD3 > SB21 > SB21 > JANNSF01. The sequence continues at coordinate 424 of JANNSF010000264.1, forward strand.
AAAAACTCTATGCTCAGGATAAGATGATTACAAAAGTTCGCGACAAAGAACTCGTGACCGAACTGGCGACCTATTCGCTTTCCGGAACACGTATTGCCAGAGTGGCTTTGCCCAAATTTCAGGATTGGGGCGATGTCCTCGCGTGGATCATGAAAGAAAATGTTCCGGGTGAATATCCGTACACAGCCGGCGTTTTTCCATTCAAGCGAACCGGGGAAGATCCCACGCGCATGTTCGCGGGCGAGGGTACTCCGGAGCGGACGAATCGCCGCTTTCATTACGTTTCTAAAGATCAACCTTACGCAAGGCTTTCCACCGCATTTGATTCTGTCACGCTCTATGGCGAAGATCCTGATTATCGTCCGGACATCTATGGCAAAATCGGGAATTCGGGTGTTTCGATTTGTACGCTGAATGATATGAAAAAATTATATGCCGGGTTTGATCTGTGCGAACCGACGACGTCGGTCTCCATGACCATCAATGGTCCTGCGCCGATGATACTGGCGATGTTCTTCAATACCGCCATTGATCAGCAGGTGGAAAAATATCTGCGTGCGAATGGCGGGGCGGATAAATTAGTGAAACATAATTTCAAGCACGACCATGCGCATTATGGTAAAGCCAAAAAATATGACGACGTCATGTTCGGCTATGCCACGCTGGGTAAAACCGGGGATCAATTGATAGATCGCACGGTGTATGAAAAAATTAAGGCCGATACCCTGAAATCCGTTCGCGGAACGGTGCAGGCGGATATCCTGAAAGAAGATCAGGCGCAGAATACTTGTATTTTTTCGACGGAATTTGCGCTTAAGATGATGGGGGATATGCAGGAATTTTATGTGAAGAAAGAAATACGAAATCACTATTCCGTCAGCATCAGCGGTTATCACATTGCGGAGGCCGGCGCCAATCCTATAACGCAAGCGGCCTTCACACTCGCCAATGGATTTACGTTTGTCGAATATTATTTGTCCCGCGGAATGAGTGTGGATGATTTTGCGCCCAATCTATCGTTCTTTTTTAGTAACGGTCTCGATCCGGAGTATGCGGTAATCGGGCGATGCGCGCGTCGAATTTGG
>JANNSF010000265.1:0-6031 GCA_031402315.1 bacterium
GGCTGGAAGAAGAACTCGCCGTCGCACGCTCGATTCAGATTCAACTTTTGCCTAAGGCATTTCCCACACTTGATACCTTTGACATTTTTGGACTCAATATTTCTTCCAAACAAGTGGGCGGTGATTATTTTGACGTGATCCGTCTGGACGACGAAAGGTATGTTATTGCCATCGCGGATGTTTCGGGTAAAGGAGTTCCGGCTTCTCTCCTGATGAGTAATATGCAGGCCTGTCTTCTCGCGCTTTCACCGGAAATTGCGGAGTTTGACAAGCTCGTAGGAAAGGTCAATAACATTATACATGCCAATACGACATCCGATAAGTTCGTCACGTTTTTTGGGGGTGTGTTGAATACAAAGACGCGTGAATTCATGTACGTCAATGCCGGGCATAATCCCCCCTATTGGCAGAAGCGGGATGGCAGTCTGCAAACCCTCGATAAAGGAGGTTTAATCCTTGGGCTAATACCGGATGTCCCGTATGAATTTGAAATCATCAAGCTAAATCCGGGTGAAAGGATCGTGATGTTCACCGATGGAGTGACCGAAGCGATGAATTCAAAAGATGAACAATTCGAGGAATTGCGCCTGGAGAATTTATTGAAAGAAAATGTGAATTTGTCAGCGAAAGAGCTTTCGGAATTCATTGCCGATCGCGTGAAAGAATTTGCCGGAGACGTATCGCAATTTGACGACATCACAATGGTCGTAATCCGCGCCACGTAACTGTTTGTGGAGCAGTGGTAGCCGAAACTTTACGATATCACCATGTTCTAATTCGCGCTTCGTAGCATGTTGCAAGAGCATGGGTAGTCGCAACCTTTGGGTTGCGCTCAACACTCAATAAGAAACGTCAACTTGTTTCCAAATTGACGCCTCTTATGTGCCGAGGAGGGGAGTTGAACCCCTACGCCTTGTGAGCACTAGCACCTGAAGCTAGCGTGTCTGCCATTTCACCACCTCGGCAAGATGATTAGGAGTGATTGCGTTGGCGATAATAAACAATTTTGAAAAAATTTCAAACAAAAAAGTTGCGAAGACCAATTCGTTTTACAAACATAGCCATTAGTAACAATGCCCACATTTTAGTCACGTAGGGATTTGTTAAATGTTTGTTATTTGTTTACACGAAAAATTGTTAGTAATTGGTTTTCTAAATATCATAAGTGTTTTATTTACATATAATAAGAATGTTGATAACTTGTTAACGAATGTTATCAACCAAAAACATCTTGCGTGAGATATTGGCATCGTTTATAATGGCTCACCCCTGTTTGCGAGAGTAACTTTTCTTAAGTTAAAATCCAACGGAGAGAAAAAAACGTTGGACACCCTAGAAGAGAATTAAAGACAAAATGTCTGAATGGTTCTTCGAATATTTTTGTCTTTAATTTTGAAAGTATTTTTAAAATTTAATTAAAACCTTAAACTAACCTTTTAACTATGAAGAGGAATTTTGCCATGGCGACACAAACCCATGAACGCGAAGCGAAGAAAGCTTCTCCCAAAAAATCCGACGGCGTACGGCTGAATGGAATCTCGTACGACGGCGCCAAAGGCCTGCGTTTCCGCCGGTATTTCACCGACGAGAACGTGCATCCATTTGACGCCATCGAATGGGAAAAACGCACCAGCGTCATTACCGAACCGGATGGCTCCGTTGTATTTGAAATGAAAGATCTCGATTTCCCAAAAAGCTGGTCCCAGCTCGCGACCGACATTGCGGCATCGAAGTATTTCCGCAAAGCCGGTGTGCCGGGCACAGGACGTGAAACCAGCGTCCGTCAGCTCGTCTATCGCGTTGCGCATACGATCCGTGTCGAGGGTGAGTCTATGGGCTATTTTGATTCCCCAGCCGATGCCGAGGTTTTCGAACTGGAACTTACGCATCTCCTGGTGAACCAAAAAGGCGCATTCAACTCCCCCGTCTGGTTCAATTGCGGTCTTTCTCACGAATATAAAATCAAAGGCAGCGGCGGTAATTTTTATTGGGATCAAAAAACTAATAAAATCGAAGTCACGGAAGACTCGTATTCCAAACCCCAATGTTCTGCCTGTTTTATCCAGTCGGTGTCCGACGACCTGCTTGGCATTTTCGAACTCGCCAAAAACGAAGCGAAACTTTTCAAATTCGGTTCCGGTACCGGAAGCAATTTTTCGGCCCTTCGTGGGCGACAGGAAAGACTTTCCGGCGGCGGCACGTCCTCCGGTCTGCTCTCTTTCCTCACGGTTCTTGACCGCGGCGCCGGCGCGACGAAGTCCGGCGGAACAACACGCCGAGCGGCAAAAATGGTTTGTCTCGACATGGATCATCCGGAAATCGCGGATTTTATCAATTGGAAAGTGAAAGAAGAGAAAAAAGTCAAAGCCCTGATTGATGCCGGCTACGACAGCGACTTCAATGGCGAAGCTTATCAAACCGTTTCCGGTCAAAATTCCAATAACTCGGTGCGTATCTCCGATAAATTTATGAATTCCGTTCTCGAAGGCGGAAAATGGCAAACGATCGCACGTACGAATCGCGAAGTGGTCGATACCTACGATGCGCGCAATCTGTATGAACAAATTGCGTATGCCGCATGGGCCTGCGCCGATCCCGGCGTACAATTCGACGATACGATCAATGACTGGCATACCTGCCCGAATACGGCCAAAATCAACGCGTCGAATCCATGTTCCGAATACATGTTCCTCGACGATTCCGCCTGTAATCTGGCTTCCATCAATCTGATGAAGCTCGCGGATGAAAGCGGTCGATTTGACGTGCGTGGTTTCCAGGAAGCCTGCCGCATTTTTATTATCGCTCAGGAAATTCTGGTGGATATGTCGTCCTACCCTACCGAACGTATCGCTCAAAACAGCCACGACTATCGCCCGCTTGGACTAGGTTATGCGAATCTCGGTACACTACTCATGGTCAATGGCCTTGCCTACGATTCCGATGAAGGCCGTGCGATGGCCGGTGCGATCACTGCGATCATGCATGCTTGGGGATTTCGCGGTTCTGCTGAAGTGGCCGCCGTCAAAGGCCCCTTCGCCGGATACAAGAAAAATGAAAAACCAATGCTTCGTGTAATGAATAAGCACCGCGATGCCGCGCATAAAATTAACCCAAGCCATTGCCCGGATTATCTCTTGAATGCGGCGCATGAAGACTGGGATGAATGCGTAGCCATGGGTGAAAAATATGGCTATCGCAACGCCCAAGCCACCGTACTCGCACCAACCGGAACGATCGGCCTCCTTATGGATTGCGATACGACGGGTGTGGAACCGGAATTTTCGCTGGTCAAATGGAAAAAACTTGCCGGCGGCGGATATTTCAAGATAGTCAATAGTTCCATTCCTGCGGCGCTGAAAAATCTCGGTTACGGCGCCGAAGAAATTGACGGCACGATCAAATACATATTGGGTCATGGAACATTCCAGGGCGCGCCGTATGTGAATCCGGACCAACTTCGTCAAATGGGTTTTACCGACGCGGAAATAACCGAAGCGGAAGCCTACGTACAGAAAAACAAATCGCTCGACGAATGGACGCCGCATGTCAATCTAAAAACCCTCAAGGCGAAAGGTATCTCCGGCGAACAATTGTCCCGCGCGGTGATCTATATTGGCGGCGCTCAAACCGTCGAAGGTACACATCTCCTCCGCGAAGAGCATCTCTCCGTATTCGATTGTGCGAATAAGTGTGGCATTGGAAAACGTTTTATCGATCCGATGGGTCACGTGAAGATGATGGGCGCGACACAGCCTTTCCTTTCCGGTGCCATTTCCAAGACCGTGAATATTCCGAACGAAGCGACCGTCACCGATATCGAAAAAATATACTTCGAAGGATGGAAGCTTGGCCTCAAAGCCGTAGCGCTTTACCGTGATGGTTCCAAATTCTCCCAGCCTCTCAGCAGCAAAGCCCTTTCTTCCGGCGAATCGGCCAATGTTGAAGACGTCAAGGCACAGATCGAATTAGCTGTTAAAAATGCGATTGCCGAATCCGCCAAAGAGCTTCGCCGCGGTCAAAAGAAAACCATGCCGCTCAAGCGTGATGGATTCACTCAAGAAGTAGAAATGGGCGGTCACAAAATCTATTTCCGTACCGGCGAATACGAAAACGGCGAGATTGGTGAAATTTTCATCGACATGTTCAAAGAAGGTGCGGCGTATCGCAGTCTTTTGAATTGCTTTGCTGTTGCGGTCTCCATGGGTCTTCAATATGGCGTGCCGCTCGACAAATTCGTCGAGAAATTCACATTTACGCGGTTTGAACCCAGTGGATTTACGAATCATCCCAATATCAAGAACGCGACGTCGATCATTGATTTCATCTTCCGCGTACTCGGTATGGAATATCTCGGCCGTATGGACTTCGTCCACATACCCCCTACCGCCGGTGATAATTCGCCGACGAATGAAACTAAATCAGCCACGACAAGCGAGGCCATCCCGGATATGACGAATGTCGCCAAAGAATCGTCCTCCAGTCTGATGGAAAAACACCTGAGCGAAATGATGGGCGATGCCCCGGCCTGCGACGTCTGCGGGCACATCACCGTGCGTAATGGCGCCTGTTACAAATGCGTCAATTGCGGCAATAGCATGGGTTGCTCGTAATAAGTTAAACGATTTTTTAGCACTACTGTACAAACCGCTCACGGCTTAGCCTAGAGCGGTTTTGTGCTTTTGCGGTATGGGAGTCGCTGCCCACAAAACCTTGCATGTGAATTTCTGTTTGATTTCGCTTTAGATTTTATTGTTCTAACGGCAATAAAAACATAACGTTGTAATTGGTGCAAAACTTGCTAACAATAAGTAATCATTTTTTGTTCATTTAATTACGAGGGACTGTCATGCTTAAGGGAACGCTACTTTTTATCTTTTTGATCAATCAATCCATTCATTCACAAATTAAGGACTCAATTAGATACCCAAAAAACTTCACTTCTCTATGGGTTGATCTTAATGCAGGGTTTGGCGGTATTCCCAAGTCATCACGGAGACTAGACGTGGGCGCGACCGTACAACATGGAGTTATGAGTATTTCATTACGGCATTCACAAATATCGGAAGGCAAAGAATTTCTGGCGATTGATTTTTCAGACGACGACTATCTACCGAAAGAAAATTCAAATGAACAATTGCTATTAATCGGCTTTTCTACAAGAAATCAAACAAAGTCGGTTTACGGTGGCATTGCAATTGGTATTTCAAGACTTGAAGGTATATCTCGCGGAAAATTCATCAGATCAGAATATAAAAACAACGATTGCAATTCTGACGACTTCGCATGCTTTGACGATGAAATATTCTATTACAAACATAGGAACTATAACACCATCGGATTTCCATTCGAAGTTGATGCCGGTATTTCTCCTTCGTTATTCTGGAAACTCGGAATCAAGTTCAATGGCAATATCAATAACGTTAAGTCCTATTATGGAATCATGGCGACACTGAGGATTGGCTTTCCTTTGCTCAGTGAGTAAGTAACAACAAAAAACCCTGAAAAAGGAGACGCTTTGAATTATTTACTTCGTCTTCGCCCTGTACAGCGATCCATCACTGATGACATAAAGCAATCCATTGAGCGAGGTCAAGCCTGCGACATTGGCCCATCCTGAGCCGAGGCTCGTATACTTGCCATCGGTTGACGCCTCGTACAGCGATCCATCGCTGATGATGTAGAGTTTATTGCCAACGGAAGTCATGCCTTTTACCCCGCTCCATCCGGAACCAAGCGAATTGTATTTTCCGTCTTTACCCGCCTCGTAAAGCGAGCCGTCACTGATTACATAAAGCTTTTGCCCAAGTGATGTGATTGCTCCGACATTCGCCCATCCCGAGCCTAAAGAAGTATATTTTCCGGCCGTATTGGTTTCGTAGAGTGAACCGTCACTGATGACATAGAGTTTTCCGTCAAGCGATGTCATGCCTGCCACATTAGCCCAGCCCGAGCCAAGACTGGTATATTTCCCGTCCTTCGAGGCTTCGTACAGAGAGCCATCGCTGATGATGTAGAGCTTCTGCCCCAAGGC
>JANNSF010000266.1:0-7024 GCA_031402315.1 bacterium
AATATCACGACCATTGGCCGGAAATCCTGACCCATTGAATGCAAACGTACCGTAGTTATTCGGACCCACGGTCGGTCCTGCGGCAGTCGATGAAATAATGATATCTTTCAGATCCGGTGTCGGCCCATAAACTTCGATACGAATACCATCAACGATGATAAATTCGGAACCCTGCGTTACGGCGAATTTGGAGTCGTCAAATGTACGGTCGCCGTCGCTGACATTAAATATCCCGTCTGCACCGGCTGTATTTTCAAGGAATGTCAGAGGATCATCGGCACGCGTAGGAATACTTAGTATCGTATTTGTGGTCGCGTCGACAATTTGATAAGCGGTCTGATTGGCCGCATAGCCTCTCAGTGTCTTTCCGGCAGGAACAGAATTAGAAAGATTGATAAATTCTACCTTATAGGTATGACCCGTGATTTTGCTCGGGTCCACCATGGCAACTATCACGACGCCTTCACTGGCTCCGACGTGACGAGGATCACTTCCTGTAATCGTCGTACTGCCTTCGATTTTTGCGTCAACTTTTTGGGCCGTCGAAACCATGCCCGGAACTACCGACTGTACATTTGCGGTAGCCGGAGACTCAAGACTAATTGGAAGTCCCGAAGGTGTTGGAATCGAATTAGCAAAAGTGATTACGTGCGACACTTGGAAATTGAAGATATCCAAAATGTGGGCACCATCGGCGTACGTAACGTCACCGTTGGTTTTGAATTTATTTCCGACCGCCGGTGTGGCATTCGCCGGGAATACTGATCTTAAGGATTCAAAGTCAAACGTTGCCGCTTGAACTTCGTAAGCCGTAACCGCATACGCACGGCCATTGCGAACGATCGCATCCGTAATATGCGTCACCGGATTACCCACGACATACGTTGGGTCTGCCTGGATTGTCGGAAAATCCGTATGGAAAACGGCGAGGGCCGGCGTAATACCCGAAACATCGGCTAACGTAACTAATTCAACCTCCGCTTCAACGGCAAATTTTGTATCCGGCAATAGGAAAAATGATTTCGTGTCAGCGATATAAGGCTGGGCATCGTAGGCGGTCACGCTATAATAGTATACCTGCCCATTTACAACATCCTTATCCTCAAAATAATAGACGAGTCCATTATCTGAACCAACGTTAATTTCCTTGATTTCCAGGCGGCCGTTGGCATTAATGAATTGGTTTGTGACGGAGGTCAATCCATCAGCCTTGTCGTATTGAACCAGCTGGACATACGTGCCGGGCAACCCGGTACGGCTTTTGTATACACGATATCCTTGAAAATCGCGTGCCAAATAGTCTTGGGTAAATCCGTTCGCCTTCGATATGCCAAGAATGGAGCCGGCTTGATCGTTGGTTACTTCGGAATTATTCTGCCACTGGACAAATACGCTGCCATCGCCCGGGGTGACCGTGATCACCGGCGGAACCGGAGGACCGGGAGCTACAAGACCTTTTGAGAAGGTAATTTGTGCCAAGTCATCCGTTGCAAACATATTTTTGACGGCGGCCAAACGATCCGTACCGCTGGCACCAACTACACCGGCCCAAATTTCTTGTTTGTCGCCGGCTTTGATTGTAAAAGGTCCAACCGCATGCATGATGCGCTGGTCACCTGCATCGGCGAGCTTCGCAACGTTCGGGTCGGTTGCTGCCGTCGCTGAAAGCGGATTACCGCGGAAGGCATAAATGTCATTCAGACCCGTACCGGTCTTTGCTGCGCCAGTTTTTGACTTTCCCGTAAGGAGATTATACCGTTCATCGTTTCCAGACGGATCGCCTCCGTTTGCATAGGAATTAAAAGCGGTGGCACCGAGCCAGATTTGGTTTGAAGGAAGGGTCGTTGAAACATAACGTTCGCCTGCCTGATCGTACTTTAATACGGTGGTATTGGCAGCAAACTTATTCGCTAAAGCGGCCGAAACCGTGCTTACGTCTACGACCGGGCCAGCAAAAAAATCAAATCCCGTTGCATATCCAGCGTCCGTATTATCTGCATTGTACACAAATCCAAGTCCACGGACCGTGTCAACGCCGACAATATCATTGGCAGCTGCCGTTGTAATATCGGCATCCATCCAGAGCCCAATGTACGAGCTGTCGTAGTTTTCATTGGTCTTGTTCTCAATTGTAAACTTTAAGAATACAACATCCGAAAGTGCGCCCGCGCTGAAGGCATGGGATTCAAGGATAACTTGAAGACCAAGACCTGAATTAGGACTCTGGGCTTTATCCTCTACGATTTCAAGGTTCAAATCGTTGAACACCGCCCATGTATTAACATCGGCAATAAGAACAGGATTACCCGGTGATCCCGCGGCACCGAATTTATTCTTATTTGCATCCGACGGCCAATTCGCATAATCATCATAACCGCTGCTACCAAGGCCGGCATCTTTAGAACCATCTTTCGCAACGGTAAAAACCTGCGCATCGCGATCCGCGGGATCTTGTGCCGTCAGCTGGTCAAAAGGCACACCCGAATTGGTAACACGTCCCGGTTGATATTCCGTAGCAAACTCAACATCGCTCACCACATGCTGACGTGTGGCGCCTTTGATGGCACCCACATAAAATCCACCCGCAAATACGATGGTATTTTTCGAGCCGCGTGGGAATTCACCGCCGGCATTGTTGTTATCTTTATTGCGGTCCGGCTGGTCGTACATGTACGATCCGGTATTGCGCATGACGTAATTCCAGTTGTTGAAGGCGATATATTCAAAATCGACAACATCCGGTTTGCGAAGCTTCGCCATCAATTTTGATTTGGCGCCTTCCTTGGCGATACCTACAGTATTGAGCGCCAGCATCACGAACAATGCCAAACTCATTACAACTGCGATCGTCGCTGTTATTTTTTTCTTATTCATTTGTAAACTCCTATTTTTGATATAATCTCAATTAAAAGAATCTATCCCGCCACCCGACGGGATAGATTACTTCACAATCTCCTTAGAAGTTAAAGAGAATTCCAAGGCGCGCCTGTCTTGCAGCTTCGTAGCTGAGACCGTCTTTGAAGCGCACCGCATACTGATCCTTTTCTCTTTGCGTCAAATTGGCACCCGCCGCTGAAGTTACATAGCCGTTATCATCCGGTTGGCCTGTGGCAGCAAAAATTTGCTGTACGTTCTTACGATCCAAGAGGTTCAAGACCTGGACGTAGACATTGACGTTCATCTTATCGCTGATTTCAAATGTTTTATCCGCTTTGAGATCAATGCGAAATGTCCAAGGCTGGACCTGCGAATTACGACGAGCCGTTACTTTTCCCGAAGGATTGCCGACCACCTGATAGTTGACAACGGTTGTCGGGGTGTAAGGAAGTCCGCTTCCGAGCGTCGTAATAACATTGAGTCCCGCATTTTCCAATGCATGCACGCCGCCTACCATAGGGCCTTCGCCCTTCATGTTGCGAACGTCGGCAGAGACATTCAAGGAATGGGTTTGATCGTTGTTCAAAGGTGCATTAAACTTGGTGTCTGCAAAACCGAGCCATGAAGCGCGGAAGCCGGAGGTCTCGCCGGAACCCGTGCCTTTTGCAGATTGGAGTGTGTAATTGAGACGACCTTGGAATTTACCCGTGCGACGCATTTCCAAGCTCAAATTCATACCTTTAATAACCGCTTCATCCAAATTGTCCTGAATGATGAGCGCATTAGGTTCTGAAGGTATTGCGTGCGTATTGATAAGACCTTTGACGTCTTTGTAGTAAGCCGTCACGTCAAAAGCGACTTTGTCCGTCAGTGCACGGCGAAATCCAACTTCGTACTGTGTCGTCTGTTCTGCCAAGAGATTTGGATTGGCCAGAACTGAAGCAGAACCGCCGGCTAACGACTGGCGCTCAAGTCTTCTTGGGCCGATGTACAAATCTTGCAAGTTTGGCTGCTGAAAGAACGTACCGTAACTCATACGGAATTGGGTTTTTTCAGATACCGGGAAGCTGACAGAAATACGAGGGCTTACTTTATTGTAGGCACGCCCGCTGGTATAGTCTTCAGGACCTACGGTTCCGGAATGTTGTCTTTCACCGGCGTCAAGCTGACCATTCCCGTTGGCATCGGTATATTTACCAATCTGGCTGAGCACGCCCTGACCGGATGGGTTTGAAAGATCGATCAGTCGATCCGTTCCTGGGTCGAAATAGTCATAGCGAATACCGGTACGCAGTACCAATCCTTCGTATTCCAGTTTGTTTTGTGCATAGTACGAAAAGGAGACCGGCGTTGGAGGACCAAGTTGCAGATTTTCTAAATCAGACTTGTCGGTTTTTACCAATGAATACCCTTTTGAACTTGCGATGACAGCATAACCGTAAAGGTTACCAATACCCTTAATTGGATCGGTGTTATCGATTGCCGTTGCGTTACGAACCCAATGAGTCGTGTAGTCAAAACCGGTTTTGACCTGGTTGTATTTATTAACCTGATTCGTATAGTTCGTTTTCAAGGCAATGTATTTATCTTCGTTCCTCTGATACGTACCCGTATTGCGGTTGATATCAAAGAAGAGATTGTCGTTATTATACGTTGTTTGACCCGACTGTCCTGTCGTTACGAAAGGCTTGTAGGTTTGTGATGGCGTATCAAAAAAGTAGTAGGATTCAAAGTTATTGCTAAGACGGTCATTAATGATGTCCCGACTTGCACTAAAACCATTGATACCGAAGTCCACAAAACTGTTTTGGTCAATAGTATATGTTGATGTGCCGCCGATATTGAAGTTATTGACGGTTCTCTTGAGATTATTGTTGGGCGTCAGAAGCCTATCCATTGTAGTGCTGCGACGAATGGTTTGAGAGAAGTTTCCCGACAAATCCAAACGTAACTTTTGAGGAATCACATCAATGGTGAATTTTCCCTGTAAGTTAAATCCACGGTCGCTGTTAATTCCCTGTTTGCTTCCGCCGTCCGGACGTGCGCCCTTTTTGAACTTGATACTGCCGTCGCTATTTCGACCCCAAACGACTGAGTCCTGCGTACCACCCTTAACTCCGTCATAGAGTGAATACACAGGATGACCTGTAACCGAAGGCTCTGCATCATCGATGTTGCGTGCTTCACCGGAAACGAAGAAACGAAAACGATTGTTACCCGGAATAATCGGTCCGCCAATACCGGCGCTTAAAACATTGTAGCCGTAAGATTCGGCAATTGCTAATCCACCCGGATCGCCAACAACCTCAACGTTTCCGGAGTACGCCGAAGTTCCGGACTTCGTGGTAACCTGAATAAGACCGGACTTATTGCGGCCGTATTCCGCATCAAAACCGCCGGTAATAACCACAACTTCTTCGACCGAACCGCTTGGTACGTTAGTACTGGATGCACCGGTCAAAAGATTGTTCTGCTGGAAACCGTCAATGTAAACGCCGGTCTCATTCGTACGACCACCGCGGATACTGACATTTCCCGTGCCACCGTCAAGATTACGATCGGCTAAACCGTCGCCACCGCGATTGGTCAAAACGATACCAACGCTAAGATTGGCAACACCCTGAAATCCGCGAACCGGGAGGTTCTTGATTTCTTCGGAGGACGTGACCGTCATGGTCATCGTTTGATCTTTTTGGATCAGAGGACGCTCGGCGGTGACAATAATGTCATCTCCGCTGACCGAGGTCGGCGTCAAGTCAAAATCCAAACGGGTTGTAAAATCAGGCAAAACGCGAACGTTTTGCTTGGTGAGCTTTGCGTACGAGATCATACTCGTTGAAATAACATAAACGCCGGCGGGCACATTCTGAATCGTGAATTCGCCTTTAGCGTTTGTGGCCGCACCCATGGTGGTACCGTCAATGACGATATTCACACCCGGTAGCGGATCGCCTGTGTCTTTGTCCTTCACAACACCGTTGATCTTTCCCGTATTACCGGCGAAAAGATACATTGGAGTCAGAAGAACCATTGCCGCAATAAGCAACAGCTGTCTCATTTTGTTAGACATAGAAGTCTCCTTCTTGGTTGATAAATGATGTGTTAAGATAATCCTACGAATCGTAACCAATTTAGTATTTTTACCTCCTTTACTAATGGTTATTGGGTTGATGATGGTAAGTTATAAGAAAACATTTTAAGCGCCTTAATTCCTTTCTCTTCTTTAAGGTAAAAGAAGAATCGATTTTTTTTCAAAAAAGAAAAGAACAATAACAAATTTCAGGGCTCTAAAGGACTTGTAAAAACAGAAAAGATAAGAATCTTTACAAAAGATTCGGGAAACACAGACATGTAATAGTCAATATAGACTCCGCTCCAGTTATTGTCAAGCTAAAAAGTGACCGAAATCACATTTTCTTTTGGCGTCATCGGGGGGCCTTTTTGCGCTGTGGATCCCATAGTTCACCACTGATGGGCCGACCTAATTCGTCAGGCTCCGCAGCCTGTTTTAGCTTTCTAAGGGAAACAATGATCATACTTGCGGAGAGAAAGCAACACACCGTCAAAACCGAATAGAACTGTGTGTGGGACCAGGTACTATAATAACTGCCCACAAATCCCGCGAGGTAATTTCCAACCGCCGTTGCGGCAAACCAACCGCCCATCAATAGCCCTCGCCAGCGATCCGGCGCCATTTTAGAAGCGTACGAGAGCCCCATAGGGCTAAGACAAAGTTCGGCCAACGTTTGAACATAATAAGAACTTATTAGCCACCAGGGCGACATATTCTTTGCGTCCGCATCTCCACCCCAATATGAAGCGCCTATCATCAGCGCAAATCCCATACCGCATAGCGCCATACCGAATCCTATCTTACCCGGCGTTGAAGGTTCCTTGCCTTTGGCATTTAAGTATAGCCAAAACCTAATGACCAGCGGAGTCATGAGAAGGATGAACAGCGGATTAAAAACTTGATAAAATTCCGCTTCGGAGGCATTCGCGGGATCCGAAATTCCAAGGACAAAATATAAAATGCCTCGCAGAGATTCCGGCAGATCCATAGGCGCCGTCGAACGTTCTGCAAATAGCGTGATAGCAAATCCATTCTGATGAAACGACATCCAGAAAAAAACGACGATTAAATAAA
>JANNSF010000267.1:0-2642 GCA_031402315.1 bacterium
AAAAAGGCAATCACAACAAATTCCGGAAGGGTAGATAAAAGCGACCCTACGGTACCGGAAATGAAGCCATCCCAACGAAACTTGGCACCAAGACGCTCAACACCAATAAGAAAACCTTCGCAGGAACCTTGCAAGAGAAGAAGGCCCGCCGTGAGATGGATTGCGGCGTGTAGCCATAATTGCGCACTAAGATTAACCCAAATAAATCGCTCATTGAGCGCCAGAAAAAACCAGAGCAACATGCCGATACCCATGACCGCTTGCCATCCTGCAATTCCCCTGTAACGTGCTTCGAGAGCCCGCAAGGCGGTTGCGACCCAAACAATCTGGTTAGGCAGCGTATGGCGAATACCTTCGAGGCGTTCCTTTACGATATCGTTCAATTCACGGCGTAGGGACGGGGATTCCTGAACCAGTTGGTCAAAGTCGGATTTTAGAATTTTCCAGGCGACGATATCCGAGTCGGCGGTCACGGTTGCAGATCGAGCTTCCCCCGTAAGCAGTGCCATTTCACCGACAACACTTCCGCCCATCACCTTCCATGTGTCTACCGTACCTGTCCGCTTGACCACGGCACCGCCGGCCTCAATAAAGTACATTGCATCGCCAACCCCGCCCTGTTCCATCAATACATCGCCTTTGCGAAAGTCGACACGACGGACACTCGGAGCCAGCGCCTGAATTTCTTCCGGAGGGAGTGCACGGAGTATTTCGATTTCGCTCAGATGCCGAATCACATCCTGCGGATCATGGATGGTGTTGACCATGAAGGGATTTGTTACTTCTTAAGCTGAAACGTGGAAACCAATTCCTGAAACAATTTTTTGTTATCATCGACGGTTGCTAGAGGGCCAACGGATTTAAAAAACCACGGACCATCATCGGTTTCTACGATGGCGGCATGCAGGGCGTAACCGGGAGTATCATCCACGGGACCACCCATCATTCCCGCGACACGAGGTTTCATGTAGGTACCCGTAAGATAAACTGTAGTGACACTCAGCCCATTAATGGACTGGGTTTCTCGGCGCGCCTTATCTTTGGAGGTCGAGCCATCCGTCTGTTTAAATTGACCAAACCACCGATCAAGATTTGCTTCCACACTTCCGCCGGCTGTTGGGAAAAAGAAAACTGCCATTTCGGCGTCACCGGCTTTTCCGATAATACGAAATTGCGCCTTGCGCATCGGCGAATTCACGGCTTCGGCGATCCATGCCGAGGGAGCCTTGTAGACAATTTCGGACGTCGACGCACTATTCGGCAAAGTATTGGTATGCGTCTCACTATCCACGGATTTGGGCTTCTCTTTGCACGCCAAAAAAAGCACCGCCATTAAGAAAAAGTAGTTTTTCATGATATTCCTGTTTACGGTTTGCATTATTGAGTAATGTATGATGAGTTTTGCCGAGATTCAAATTTTTTTATTTTTCATACCTGCATGGATCTCTCCATTGCATCCTTCGTTTCCACGAAAAAAATCACATGCTCGCCATCGACGACAATGCCCATTCCCGACTTCTGATTTTATTTTGCTATTGCAGACCACATTACATAACTTTGTCATCAGTATTTGTGCTTGAGCCCATGTCAAGCGTTCTTATCTTCATTCTAAACACTATTTTCTTCACGGTATGAATAGCCTTACGATTTCTGTAAAACTTTATCTCGGCTTTGGAGTACTCGTCCTATTTTTGATGGCCATTTCAATCTATGCGATCGCCGAAGTTGATTCCGTATACGAATCCTCAGAGCGTGATGCGGTAAGGCTTCAAGCGCTTTCGGAAGTTGAGCATTTGGCGACGAAAGGTTTTCTCTATTGGGAACAATCTCTGGAGGGTCGTGCTAATCGATCGGCTACGGAGGCTGTCGATCAATGGACATTTGCACGATCCGTTTGTGAAGTCATGATCAATGGCGGAAAAACCAAGGGTATGGTGTTTGTCTTTATAAAGGAATCCTCGCTTCGAACTGAAATTCAGCAACTTAGCGATTCCTTCGACGAAATTGTCATCCAATCAAAAACCCTATCCGGCGATTCCCATGACCTGCGCATGGCGTATGAAAAATCCCTGCAGATGGCCGAACGGGCTAAAGCAAGTATAAACGCGAAGTCCAACACAAATAGCGCTCAAAATATTTACGAGGAAATTCAGACCAACCTAATATTTGGAAGCATTGTAATTATTCTGATTGGTATTATCATCAGCATTACAACGTCCCGTTCGATTATTATTCCCATCACCACCGTAGCTGCCCTAATGAAGCGTGACGGCGTTAAAGCACAACTTAAAACGAAAAGCAACGATGAGATTGGCCAATTGACTTCGGCGGTAAATACCTTTTTGATTTCCTTTCGAGAATTGGTCCGAGAAGTCGTCGATGCGTCCAGCGCGGTTTCGAAGTCCAGTCCAGTCGAAATATCTCGATCAGCGCGGAAGAGATGGCCCACGGCGCGCAAGATCAGCTTGGCCAAACGTCGAATGTCACTGCGTCGCTTGAAGAAATGTCTAAAACTAACTACGAAATAGCCCATCATATCGGAAGCGCAAAGGAAATGGCCATTCATGCGCAAAGCCGCGCCGATGAAGGCTCTGAAATCATGGACCAAACCGTGGATAGCCTCAACAAAATGGCCGTGATGG
>JANNSF010000268.1:0-5866 GCA_031402315.1 bacterium
AATCTATCACGGTTGGACCAACGTAATATCCATCTTCTTTTCCGTCAACTTTACAATTACGGCCATCGACAAGAATCTTAGCGCCGGCTTTCTCGGCCTCCGTGATATACCGTTCAATACGCTCTCTTGCTTCCTTGCTGATTACCGAACCCAGATTTTTCCCCGGAATGATCTTTTTTGCTTCTTCACAGATTTTCGCAACGATGTGATCTATAGGCCCCACGCCCACCATGGCTGAAGCCGCCATACAACGCTGCCCGGCACAGCCCGACATAGATGCAGCCACATTGGATGCGGTCATGTCCACATGAGCATCCGGCAAGACGATCAAATGATTTTTTGCACCGCCGAGTGCAACGCAACGCTTCAATGTTGAACACGCGCGTTTGTAAACGATTTTTGCCACTTTGGTTGATCCGACGAACGAAACCGCTTCAATTCCCGGATGATCGCAGATGGCTTCTACAATTTCTCGGTCACCGTTGACTACATTAAACACACCATCCGGAAGACCTGCCTCTTTGAGCATTTCCGCTATCCGACCCGAACTGATGGGCACTTGCTCCGAAGGCTTGAGTATCATACAATTACCCAGCACAAGCGCATTTGGTACTGTCCAGTGCGGCACCATGTGTGGAAAATTAAAGGGTACAATAGAGGCCACCACGCCCAACGGACGATATTCAACACGACATTCCACACCCGCACTAACCTCCATGACCTCACCGCCAACAAGTTGGGGCATCGAACAGGCAAATTCCGTCAGTTCAATGCTTTTGGCCACTTCCGCAATGGATTCATCCATCGTTTTTCCATTTTCTTCATGGACGACCAGAGCCAGTTCTTTGATATTTTTTTCCATCAGCGTTTTATAACGGTAAAAAATCTGAACGCGCTCCTTGATAGGCATTCCAGACCAGGCGGGAAATGCCGCCTGTGCGGCTTTTACAGCCAGATCAAGATCTTTCATTCCGGACAACGGCGCTTTGGATAGTAAAGACCCGTCGCTCGGGCAAAGAACATCCATCATTTTGTGGCCGTTTTGTGAAAATTTTCCGGCAACGAAATTACTGACTTCGGGATATTTCATATTAAAACACCTAAGAATAATGAATGAAAGTACGAATACTTACAACCGCAGAAGAGTCAAAGACAAGATAAAAACAGACAATGTAAACGATTAAAAATAATACGATAAAGAGAAGAATACAACAACTATCGTTGTTGCCACAAAGACACCGCGGCACGAAGCCGCTGCAAAATATCTTGGAACAAATTGAAAAATTATAAAAACTTCGTAAATCTTAGCGGCTTTTAGCCTTTGTGGCTAACCGACATCTTCCCCAGTTTTTCTTTCAATATTTCATTGGAGATTGCCGGATTGGCTTTGCCCTGCGATAATTTCATGGTTTGCCCGACAAAATGTCCAAATAAACTCTCCTTACCGGCCAAGTATTCTGTTAACTGGGATTGATTTTTTTCAAACATCTGGTCAATAATGTTTCCGATCTCAACACGATCCGTTATCTGAAGCAATCCTTTTTGAGAGACAATTTTTTCGGCATCCACGCCGGTTTGCACCATTTCCTCAAAAACTGTTTTCGCTATTTTACCGTTAATCGTGCCTTTGATCACCAGGGTCAAAAGTTTACCGAGATTTTCCGGAGTAATACTAAATTCCCCCGGCTCGAGTTTCTTTTCCTTCAAGATGGCCATTACATCGCCCATTATCCAATTGCTCGCCAATTTTGCATCGGCGACATGTTTAACGGTTTCTTCAAAATAGTTTGCCATCGCTTTGTTGAGCGTAAGCACTTCCGCATCGTATTTCGGAATGCCATAATCTTTCACAAAACGATCGCGTCGCGCCTGAGGCAATTCCGATAAGGTCGAAGCGACTTCATCAATCCATTTTTTGGAGACACGAAGAGGCACAAGATCGGGTTCCGGAAAATAGCGATAGTCATGGGCTTCTTCTTTGGACCGCATCGGACGCGACACGCCGGCATGGTCATCCCAAAGAAGACTCTGCTGAATTACGGAACCTCCGCTTTTAAGAATTTCTGTTTGACGGGCAATTTCATAATGCAAGGCTCGCTCAACCGCCTTAAAGGAATTCATATTCTTTAATTCAGCCTTTGTTCCGAATTCTTCCTGTCCGACCGGGCGCATGGAAATGTTTACATCGCAACGAAGGCTCCCTTCTTCCATATTACCATCGCAGATTTCCAGATACTGAACCATCTGACGTATTTTTGTCACGTAAGCTACCACTTCCTCCGGCGATCGAAAATCCGCCTCCGTCACGATTTCAATCAAGGGCGTCCCACACCGATTGAGGTCCACAAAGGTTTTGTCCCGGCCGGTTAGCGCTTCGTCATGAATCGACTTTCCGGCATCCTCCTCAAGGTGAATGCGTGTAATACGAATTCTTTTAATCTGACCACCCACTTCGATTTCAACCCAGCCACCCTGACAAAGTGGCCGGTCAAATTGTGAAATTTGATAACCCTTTGTAAGATCCGGGTAAAAATAGTTTTTACGCGCAAAAATGGATACGTCCGCAATAGTGCAGTGCATCGCGAGCCCCATACGGATGGCGTATTCGACAGCTCGTTGATTGAGTACCGGAAGGGCTCCTGGCAATCCAAGACAGACAGGACATGTCTGAATATTGGGCATGGCGCCGTATTGCGTTTTGCATCCGCAAAACGCTTTTGTTTTAGTCGACAGTTGGCAATGAACCTCAAGCCCCATTACCGGTTCGTATAAAATATCAGCCATTACATCATAAATGTTTTTTCCCGATCCTGGCCGATCGAGACGATTTTTATTTTCGCGGGTGCCAGATAGTCTTCGATATACTTCAAATACGCCTGCGCCTTTTGGGGCAATTGCGAATAGAGTTTTGCCTTCGTGGTATCCGAATTCCAGCCCGGCATTATTTCGTAGACCGGTTCAACCAATTCTAATTCGCAGGCATCGGTAATATAGTAATCAACAGGCTTTCCATTCTTTTTATAACCAATGCATATTTTGAGTTCATCAATAGTGTCTAATACGTCAAGTTTTGTAATTGCAATTTCGTCGATGCCATTGACCATCATCGCGTATTTCAGCTGAACCAGGTCGAGCCACCCGCAACGGCGAGGCCGCCCTGTCGTCGCACCAAATTCAGCGCCGAGTTGGCGAACTTTTTCACCAAATTTCTCTTCAAACTCGGTCGGAAAAGGACCGTTGCCCACGCGTGTTGTATACGCCTTTACAACACCCATGACATTATTGATAAATGGAGGACCAATTCCAAGCCCCGTGCACGCACCGCCACTACTTGAATTGGAGGAAGTAACAAAAGGGTAGGTACCGTGGTCAATGTCAAGTAAAGTTCCCTGCGCACCTTCTAATAAAATATTTTTTCCGGCCCGAATGGCATCGTAAATGTACTTTACCGTATCTCCCATTAAGGGCTTCAATTTTTTCCCTATCTCACTGAATTGTGCCACTAAGGCTTTCACGTCCAATTCCTCAGAACCAAAGGCCTTCAAAATCTTGTTTTTTTCCGAAATATTACGCAATAATTTTGGCTCCAGAAACTCGGAATGGACCAAATCAACAATGCGGATACCGCAGCGATCAATTTTGTCCACGTAGGCAGGGCCGATTCCACGTTTTGTGGTTCCGACCTGATTTTCACCCAGTAATTTTTCTTTTGCCTGATCAAGCGACTTGTGATACGGAAGTATGACATGGGCATGGGGACTGATCATGATGCGCCCCTCCATTGAAATATTCATTTTTTGAAGCATTTCCATCTCATCAAGAAGAGCCAGCGGATCAATGACTACGCCATTTCCAAGAATACACATGACGCCTTCATGCAAAATTCCGGATGGGATAAGATGCAGTACGTACTTTTTGTCCGCATGAACGATGGTATGGCCTGCATTAGCGCCTCCCTGGTAACGAGCTACCACGGACACCTGCCCCGCAAGAATATCTACAATCTTCCCCTTGCCCTCATCGCCCCATTGAGCTCCGATTACTATTCGAACGGCCATTTTTTTATCCCAATGTTTGAACAAAAAATAACCCAAAACCCGTCTCCGGATCTTGGGTTAAAAATTTCACCTAGAAAAGAGTTCTTACGCAAAACTTTTGACCCCGGCTTCTTCCGTTTCAAATTGCTTAAAAACGGTTGAAAGCTTCGTGATCTGAAAGATTTGCTTTATCTTGGCGGACAAGTTCGACAGGCGCATGTCTCCGCCATTATTTTTTACGGTGGTCAGATTGCTGATCAAGATACCCAGACCGGAACTATTGATCAGCTCCACGGATGCCATGTTGACAACAAAGTTCTTCTTGTTTTGTTTGATCAACTTGTGGATTTCATCATTCAGTTGAGTGGCATCCGGGCCGCCCATGATGTTACCCTGCAATTTGATTACAACAACGTTTAGGTTTTCGTTTACTTGATATTCCATACTCAATCCTTTTAGTCACTCACCGAAAAATTAGCCTAAATCGCGACGCGAATCAAGGTTATTCGCTACTTCATTTTCGCTTTGAGGTCATCTCCGGCTTTCCATTCAATAAGAACGGGGCTCGCCACGAAAATTGACGAATAGGTTCCGACTATAATACCACAAATCAATGCCCACGCAAACGGTCGAAGAACCTCGCCGCCCAAAACCAAAAGGACGATGACCGACAGCAGGGTTAGCGCGGACGTCATGACCGTGCGGCTTAAGGTCTCATTGATACTGCGATTAATCACTTCATCAAAAGAAGCACCGCGTTTCATGAGTCTGACATTTTCACGAATTCGATCGAATACAACGATTGTATCATTGACCGAATAACCGATGATGGTCAAAAGTGCGGCGACCGCACCCAGAGAGAACTCCAATTGCAGCGCACAAAATAGTCCCATGGTAATTGCAACGTCATGGAAAAGTGCAATGACCGCGGCGAGACCCCATTTCCAATGAAATCGAAGGGCCAAATAGATGACGATAAAAATTAGACCCCAGATCGTTGCCCAAACCGCCGATGTTTTCAACTCGTCTCCGATTTTAGGACCAACCTGGCTGACCGAGCGCATCTCAACGGGGTTATTTGGAAAATTTGTTCTTAACAAATTGATTACGTCATCCGCGATTTTCTCTTTCTGCTCGACGACGTGAATCATGATTTCATTGGGCCCGCCAAAATTCTGAATGCGATCCGTGCTGTATTTTGAAGAAATGACGGAACGTACTTTTTCAAGTTCAACTGTATTCTGGAATTTTACTTCGATGGAAGTTCCACCTATAAAGTCGACACCATAATTAAATCCGCGAACTAAAAACAAAAGCAAACTCAGTCCAATAAAAGCTCCTGATACCAAGTATGCTTTTTTGCGTGAAGCAACAAAACCGTAATTTTTATTTATAAATAATTCCATTTTTTCTCCTTAAGCGTTTTCTGCGACCGGTGCGCGATCTTGATTCATGCCAATACTCATTGCGCGTTCCAATTTCCCGCGATCATAAATCAAATCAAAAATAACACGCGACACAAACACGCCGGTGAAAATTGTTGTTACGATACCGATCATAAGAGTAAGCGCAAATCCTTTGATAGGACCGGTCCCGAACTGGAATAGTACAATCCCCGATCCAAAGGTTGTTAAATTCGCATCCAAAATGGTAACAAATGCTTTGGCAAACCCTGTTTCAATGGCCGCCCTCACGGTCTTTCCGAGGCGTATTTCTTCACGAATACGCTCATAGATGAGCACATTGGCGTCAACGGCCATTCCCATCGTCAGAATGATACCGGCGATTCCCGGGTGCGTAAGTGTAATTCCAAACCCGGTCAAAATACC
>JANNSF010000269.1:0-20338 GCA_031402315.1 bacterium
GCCGCCGCTGCGACGAGCAGACGAAACCCGCTCAGCCGGGTGAATATTATTCCTTCACAACAAAAGCGAATGCGGTCTTATCAAAAGGAACTCAGAAAAAGAATCTTGATAATATCGTTGTGGTGCCCAATCCTTATTACGGCCCGTCGAGTTATCAGGCCAATTTGTCGGACAAGCAGATCAAATTCACCAACTTGCCGGACTATTGCACAATCAAAATATTCACCGTGGCAGGTGATGTCGTCCGCATCATCCAGCACAATGCGGTCTCAAAAAATGGCCGTGTGAATAGCGATCCTTTGAGTGATAAATCTGCGACACCCTCCACGACAACGTTTGAGACCTGGAATGTCCGCAATGATAATAACCATTATGTTGCGAGCGGCATGTACATTGCGCTTATAGAGACACCGGGACTTGGGAAAAAAGTCGTCAAGTTTGCGGTGATACAGGATGGGAGATAATTACAAACACGGAGCCACGAAGGCATAAAGGCACGATGGTTCACAAAGAATTATGGAAGAATGTGGCGTCTTAACGGATGCTTTGTGTATTCGTGATTTTGTGGCCGATGAAATATTTGACACGGGAATATAATTTCATTATATTGGTTTCAGCTAATACGAAACAAACAAACGGAGGAAATATATATGGTAGATACGCAAGAAGAAATCATGGTCGTGACCGAAAAGGCGATCGCGGAAATTCAAAATATCGTCAAAGAACAAAGTATTCCTGAGAACTACGTACTGCGCATGGGCGTTCAGGGCGGCGGCTGTTCGGGATTTTCCTATTCGCTCGCTTTTGACGAAGCGACTTCGGAAAGCGATTCTGTTTTGGAATTTGGCAAGGTCAAAATCGCAGTCGACTACAAAAGTTTATTATATCTCAAAGGTATTACACTGGATTTTCAGGATGGCTTAAACGGCCGCGGATTTGTTTTTAATAATCCGAATGCCAAGAAAACCTGTGGTTGCGGAAGTTCCTTTTCCGCATAATTATTGTAAAGATTAGGATGACTTAACGCCTCGACTAAAAGCGAGGCGTTTTTTATTGGGTTCTGATAGGAGTTAAAGCGTAGCGCTTTGAGCCGGTCTTAAATAGCGGGATACTTTTTCAATTAATATTTTCATCGGTATGGGCTTAAGGAATATCTCATTAATCCTAAGCTCTTCACTTCTCTCTTTTAGAAGGCTTTCGACAAATCCTGTAATAACGAAGATGGGCGTGGTCTGGGATATAGTCCGGACGTGCTCGATGATTTCCATTCCCGTCATGTGAGGAAGACACATGTCGGTTATGATCAGGTCCAGCGGCATAGAATTCGCCACGCTCAAAGCATCAATACCATTCTCAACCCGTATGATTTCACAACCGAGGGTTTTAAGCATCATTTCCAAGGTCTGTCCGCCGACTTCATCGTCGTCAATCAGGAGTATGGTGCCGGTGAATTTTTTACTTTCAGCCGAAGATCGAGAAGTGGATTTGTTATCCGCGATTCCCGGTTTACTTATGCTGTTAGGATCGTTTAAACGGGTCATTTAGATTTCGTGCTCACTCTAGGCTTATTGTCTGTTCGTTCTTTGTCATAAATCCAACAAAATGGAGGTAAAAACACCTACATCTTAATGTAGTTTATTTCTGACCTGATAGGGCCGAAAACTTGAGAATTCCGTCAATCGTCCCGGTCGATACACTATGATAGCCCGGTCGCGCCTTTGCATAGATTTTGTTAGCCAAGGCCATACCTTCCGGCGACTCAGCTAATTTCTGATAAAGAGGTTTTAGAAATTTTCTACGGCCAACCGTAGTTAAGAATTTTTCGAGTGCAGGATACGCTTCAGCGTACCTATTAACGATGGAGGTTTGGAGCCATTCACATTGAATCTCCGAATTTCCTGATTTCGTAAAATGAAGAGCCTTATCCAGATCTTTCATCTGCGCTACCGTCAATGTTTTTGGCAGATTGCGCAGAAAATGTATCCACTGTTGTGTAACCCAGCCTTTGGTATCCAATTTCTCAGCGGGTGTATTTTTTGACCATGCTGTAATTTGTACATCAACTTTTGAAAAAGCATCCGACTGTGGTTTGGGGCAATTATCCGGCAAACCGGGATTATAAACCCAAGTGTCAATTTTTAATTTTTCCTCGATGACTTTGTCGCCTTTGATCAATTCTGCACGAAGGTATTCGAGAAATCCTTTGGTCGTCATGGTCTGAAAGGCATGCTTATCAAAATACGTGCGCAGAAAATTATCCCACTTCTCACGGCCAAATGTTTCTTCCATAAGACGGATAAAAGAATATCCTTTTTCATAAGCGATATCGCTAACGCCGTCGTCAGGATTGCGTCCTGCAAGATTGAGCGCGAGCTTTGTATCGGCGCTGTCCCGGCCAAATTCGTCCAGCGAGTGATTAAGTTCCTGCAGCGCCAGAACCGCCTCCATTTCGCTGAACGCCCGTCCGTACAAGCTTTCGCTTATACGGCGTTCGAAATAGGTGGTAAAGCCCTCGTTGAGCCAAAAATCATTCCACGTTGCATTGGTGACAAGATTACCCGACCAGGAGTGCGCAAGTTCGTGCGCAACAAGCGAAACCAGAGAACGGTCGCCGGCCAAAATGGTCGGTGTCGCAAATGTGAGGCGAGGGTTCTCCATACCCCCAAAAGGGAAACTCGGTGGCAAAACAATTAAATCATAACGTCCCCATCGGTAGGGTCCGTACAATTTTTCAGCGGCATCAATCATTTTTTCTGTATCGTCTAATTCATAAACCGATCTGTCCAGCAGGGAAAGTTCCGCATAGACGCCACTACGCTTGCCAAGTGATTTGAACTGAATATCGCCAACGGCAAGCGCCAGCAAATAAGACGGGACCGCTTGGGGCATATTGAATTCGTAAATCCCGGTCGAATTCTTTGCCGTGGGATTCTCGGCACTCATCAGGGCCAAAAGCTCGGGTGGGACCTTAATACGTGCCGAATACGTGATACGATTTCCAGGGCCATCCTGACAGGGAACCCATGTGCGCGCAAGAATCGCTTGCGACTGCGTGAAAAGAAATGGATGTTTTCCGCCGGCCGTTTGCGCGGGAGAGAGCCACTGGAGAGCTTCCGCACCGGGTGAAGTGGAATAGTACACCGTCACGAGATCTGTTTTTGCATCCACTTTGATGTGAAATGCCGATCCGAAAAACTCTTGTTCCTTGTCGAACGAATACGTCGTTTCTTTTTCATCTTTTCCGAGTGTGACCTTTTGCACTTGCAAGCCCCGCGAATCGAGCATTAGCTCGGTCGCGCCGGTTTTATTTTCTACGGTGAGTGCCGCTTTTCCAACGAGTTGTTTTTTTTCAAAATCCACATTGAGATCGAGGGCAATGTGCTTGACGGCAATGTCTGCCGGATTACCATACGAGTGAATATCTTTTTCCATAACGGTCTTTTTTGGGTTATTGCAAGCCAGGACTAAAA
The DNA here is from genome assembly GCA_031402315.1 of bacterium. Lineage (GTDB taxonomy): Bacteria > CLD3 > CLD3 > SB21 > SB21 > JANNSF01. The sequence goes on from JANNSF010000269.1 coordinate 3,471, forward strand.
GGCATGAAAGAAAAATAGTGAAACGCATTTTTAATTCCTTTTGAAAAGTTGTTCATAAAATATGAAAGTATCTAATCGCATTGCGTTATGGATGTATCGGGATCGATCGGGATTGGATATTTTCCGCTAAAGCAGGCGGTACAATAGTTGGTTTCACCCTCGGGTACGCAGGAGAGCATACCTTCCAGCGACAAGTACTCCAGACTATCGGCACCGAATTGCACACGTAGTTCTTCTTTGGACATCTGATTGGCAATCAATTCCTGACTCGTCGGAAAATCCATACCGTAATAACACGGCGACACGACCGGGGGAGAACTGATGCGGACATGAACTTCTTTGGCGCCCGCTTTGCGGATCATGGCGACCAGAGCTTTAAGCGTAGTTCCGCGAACGATCGAATCGTCGATAACAACAACGCGCCGGTCTTTGAGGACACCTTCGACGGCATTAAATTTTAGGCGCACTTTGAGATCTCGCATCGATTGGACGGGATGAATGAACGTTCGTCCGACGTAGTGGTTGCGAATGAGGCCGAGCTCGAATTTTAGTTCCGATCGGCGAGAATAGCCTACGGCTGCGGTATTACTCGAATCCGGGACGCTAATAACGATGTCCGCGTCGGCCGGAAATTCCAGCGCAAGGCGTTTGCCGAGTTTGCGTCGTGTTTTGTCAACGTTATCACCAAATATTTTGCTGTCGGGCCTTGAGAAATAGACAAATTCAAATACACAGTGCGCGGGTTTCGGAAGAGGATCAAAAATCGTCTGACTTGTCAGACCATTTTTGTCTACGACGATGAATTCGCCCGGCATTACATCGCGAAGATATTCCGCACCTATTATATCAAGCGCGCACGATTCACTCGCAACGATGGTGGCGTCGCCGAGTTTGCCTATACAGAGCGGGCGAACGCCATACGGATCACGCGCCGCAATGAGCTTGTCCTGAGTTAATAAAAGCAAAGAGTAGGCACCTCGAATTTCACGTAGCGCGGCGATAATTTGTTCGTCGATCGTTTTTTTTCCGGAGTGCGCGGCGAGATGAAGAATCGCTTCGGTATCACTATTGCCCTGCAAAATCGCGCCTTGTTTCTGGAGGCGGTCGCGAAGCGTGTGATAATTTACGAGATTGCCATTATGCGCTGCGCAAATCGGTCCGGTGCTGATGATGGCCGAGAGCGGCTGAACATTTTGTAAAAAGTTTCCTCCGGTGGTGGAGTAGCGATTATGGCCAATGGCCGCAAAGCCTGGAAGTGAGTCAAATATTTTTGGATTCCCAAAGACGTCCGAGACTAAACCTAAGCCGACATGGCGGTAAACTTTTTCGCCGTCCGCCGTGACAATGCCGGTGGATTCCTGACCGCGATGCTGAAGAGAATGAAGCCCAAAGTACGTGAGTTTCGATGCTTCCGGGTGGCCGTAGATTCCAAAAATCCCGCATTCTTCACGAATATCTTCTGACATGAAAAGCCTTATTTTAACCGCGGGAATTTAGGAAAAAACGGCAAATGCGCAAATTATTTTAATAATACATCGGCTTCAAGCGGCTCTCCCATCGTGTGCAAAATGAAAACTAACAGAATTCTAGACCGCGGATGCTAAAGCCGTTTTGGTTTTGAAATTCTTGATAAAAAACTGAGTGACTTTATTTCGGTACGACTCGAATTCATAGAGATTTCTATGTCCCGCTTCTTCAATCAAAAGGGACTCCGTGTGTTCGCCGGATGCTTTAAGCAGTCGGTAGTAATTCGCGACATGGATCGTATCGTCGTTTCCTCCATGCGCAATCATTTTTCTGGCATCGCTTTTAGCAATATGATTTTCAGGACTCCACAGTTCAAAATTGGCGCGAATTCTCATTTTCCAAAACAACGTCATGAGTGCGGCAAAAGGGTAGTAGGGGATATGGTTCGTTCGCAACATGTCGCGATTCAAAAGGTCAAAATTGGCGAACGCGGAGCTGACCATGAGAACCTGTACCTCAGCGCGCCGTGAAGCTACATGAATAGCCGTAGCGCCTCCCATGGAATGTCCGAAAAGCGCCACTTCCGTGAAGGTCCGAGAGATATAATCGAAGGCCAATACCGCGTCTTCGGTGAACCGAATGAGGGACATGTGGTCAATATCCATGCTGTCACCATGCCCGCGAATATCGAATAGAAATAAATTGAACCCTGCATGATAGAGATACGCGGCATGGGGAAGCATACCCTGCGCATTGGATTCCCAACCGTGAATCAGCATGATGATTTTTGAAGCGTCGGCACGCGGATTACGAATGATCCACCCATGCAAGCGGTCCCCATGGCTCTCGAAATAAACGTCTTCGTACGGCAATTGATAGTTCTCGGGGCTTTTTGTTTTAGCCCGGCGCTTTGGTTGCAAGGCTCTCTTAGAAACGTAGTAGCTGAACGCTAAAATAGCCGTGAAAATTAGGAAAAGACTCAAAATCATATTATCTCCATTTGACCCATCGGTCAGTTTTTATTCAAAAAAATATTACTTAGACAAATAACAAGTCATAACCTGCAAAGCGGTTTCCTTATAAAATTCAAAGCGGTCCGGTTCGTCAAATAGCCATCGGATACACAGTCCATCCACGACCGATCGCGCCACAATGGCTGCGGCCTCGGGAGCCACATTTCGAAATACTCCCTTTTCAATACCTTCTTTCGCAATTTGTCCGAAAACGAGCACGCACTGCTCGTACCAATAGACATTGAATTTTTTCAGACCGTCGTTATGATTGCTTTGAGAAAGGAAATCAAGATAGACTTTATAAAAATCACGATTTTCCTTTATGCCAACGAAGGTGGAATTGATGAAAGCCTGAAGTTTTTCCTGTGGTGTATTTGAGCGGCTCACATTGACGCGAATTTGTCGTTCAATGTTATTGACCATTCGTTCAAGAAGTGTTACAAATAATTCGTCTTTATTTTCAAAATAGTATAAAATACTTCCTTTACTCACTCCGGCTTTTTCGGCGACATCCTGAAGGGTTATGTTTGAAAAGCCATAATCTGCAACGAGTTTGTACGTTGTTTTGACAAGATGCTTTCTTTTTTCCAGTTCTTTATCAGTAAATGTCATTTTGTTGTTAATCTTATTAAAATTGACCAATGGGTCAAATATATTAAAAATTTATCACTTGTCAAGTTGTTTTTATTCTTGAATGCCTATCGCCGGTACATTTTTATTTATGGTTTCCTATCTTTTTGCAACCAATATTTGCTTTGCCTGTCTGATTCCATGGTAAGGATACTAATTCACAAACGAGGAGCGATACATGAGTAGATTTTTGCTAGGGATACTGTTGGCGACCGGCCTTTCGGCGCAAATGAAAATTTTTGAAAAGCCACTAAGTCCGCGCATTGCCAATTACAAGATGAAAGCGAAACTTATTCCTGATAGAAAAATAGTGGAGGCTTCGTGGGATCTGACGTGGTGGAATTCGTCCAAGGATACGATTCGTGAACTCCAATTTCATATGTACCTGAATGCCTTCAAGAATGAAAAATCCACATTCATGATCGAGAGCGGAGGCCAGCATCGCGGCGTAGAGGCGGCCACCGGAAAAGACGACTGGGGTTATGTCAATATTCTGTCGTTAAAAAATTCGCAGGGTGAAGAATTGAAAAAGGGAATTCGTTTTATTCATCCCGATGATGATAATGCCGATGACCAGACCGTTGCCCAGATATGGCTTTCTCAGCCCATTTTGCCGGGAAAATCTATTTCGCTTCATTGCGATTTTGTCTCGAAGCTGCCAAAAATATTTGCACGGACGGGTTTTTTGGCGGAATCTGATTTCTTCATGGTGGGACAGTGGTTTCCGAAAATCGGAGTATGGGAAAACGGCGGATGGAATTGCCATCAATTTCATTCGAGCGGTGAATTTTACGCCGATTTTGGCGTCTACGATATGGAGATAACGGTACCAAAATCCTATGTCGTTGGTGCCAACGCCGTTCAGGTTAAAAAAGAAGAAAAAGGAACGGATGCGATTTATACATACCACCAGGAAGATGTCATTGACGCCGTTTGGACAGCTTCTACTAAATTCAAAGAGTTTAAACAAAAAGTAAAATTAGCCCGGACAGGTCGCGAAATTGAAGTAACCTACCTCCTGGCGCCAACGCGTGAGATCATGATCGATCGTTACTTTGAATGCGTTCCGGCGATGTTCAATTATTACGATGAGTGGCTCGGGGAATACCCATACCCCAACCTGACGATTTTGGATACGCCTGAAAATGCGGAGGGAGCCAGCGGAATGGAGTATCCTACGCTGATTACGACAGGCTCGTTTTTTGGGAAACCATGGATGAATCATATCGTGGAGAATTATATACTTGAAGTCGTTACGTTTCATGAATTCGGGCACAATTATTTCCAAAGTCTGATGGCCAGTAATGAATTTGAGTATCCCTGGTTGGATGAAGGTTTTACGCAGTATGTCGAGCATCGTGCGTCGGAACGTTATCATCGTGAAAAAGGGCATGCGGCAAACATGATTGATTTATGGGGCCTGACGTTGAATACGGACACGTACAATCGCCTTGGATATGTCCCACGGCCTCGTGATGGCGGCATGGCCGATCCGGCTTGGAAAATTCCACGCAATTTCTATGGCACAGCGGCGTACGCCAAGCCAATGCTTATGTTGACTACGCTGGAGCGGTATTTTGGTGAAGAGAAATGGAATTCGATCATGCGAACCTATTTCGAACGCTATCATTTTCGTCATCCCAGACCGAAGGATTTTATTGCCGTCGTCAATGAAATTTCCGGCCAGGATATGAATTGGTTTTTTGATCAGTACGTTTTTTCCAATAAGGCGGTTGACTACCAGGTCTATGGCGTTCGCTCTACGGAGGTAAGCTACAATTTGGGTCTGTTCGATGACGGCGACAGCATAAAATTTGTGAAAAAATCGGATGAGGAATCCGAGTCGGATAGTAATAAGATCTATGAGAATCGTTACTACGTGCGCAATACGGGGGATGCCTATTTCCCGACTAAAATCTTAGTGCGGTATGACAATGGGGATTCACTCGTAGAACATTGGGATGGGAAAAATTCTCCCAAAGTCTTTACTCAAATTTCCTCGCACAAAATCGTATCCGTGCACGTCGATCCTCAGCAAATTAATCTGCTGGATCTTAATCTCACGAATAACAGTAAATACACGGAACCTTCAACCACGGGTATCAGTCGCTATACGACACGAATTTTGTTTTGGTTGGAGTCCCTGGTGCAGATGATTACATTATTAGTTTAAAATTCAAGATCGGAGAATAGAGTATGTTGAAGATATGGGTAAATTCACTTCGAAGCGCGTGGTCAAATCGAAAACTGATCACGGTCTATTGGTTACTTACGCTTCTCATCAGCTTTCCCGGATATTGGGGGATTCACCGCACGATGACGAGTTATTTTGATATTACCGGCGTTCCGCGTATTTGGCAATTTGGATGGGACACGAATTACTTACTTGAAATGCTGACGAATACGCCATTTGGACAAACGATGTCGTCTCTTATGAGTGGCGTTATTCTTCTGGGCGTTGTCTTGTATCTTGCTCTAAGCGGTTCTGTCATTGGCTTTCTTAGGAATCCGGAAAAATTAAAATGGTCCGCAGTCGATTTCAAATTTGCAGGAATCTATTTCTTTCGATTTTTTCGCGTTATGCTTTTGACAATTCTTACGATTGGGGTTTCCGGAGCGTTTGTTATGATTCCTGTTGTCGGCGTGATAATAGCGGGACTCTTCATTCTATTTTTTATCGTGCATAATGACGTGGTGAAAATATTTGTGGTTAAAGATGAAAGCCATTCCATTTTTGGTATGTATTTCAAGACGCTTGGCTGGACGGTTAAGAATTTTGCCGGGCTTGGAATCAATTATCTTTTGACCATAGTCTTTACGCTCGTGGCTTTTGGAGTTTATCTGGGGCTGGATCATTCTTTCGAGGCCAATTCAGGTCTTAAGATTTTCATGATGTTTATGATTCAACAAGGATGGATTTGGTTTCGCAGCGCCATGAAAATACAAATCCTGATGATTGCTAATGCCTATGTGGATGCGTATCCAAAGCAGATGAGGATTATCGATTCGATCCCGGCGCCGCTTGAAAATACAAGAGAAACACCGCCGGCGATGGCGTGAGATGGATTGAATTAAAATAAAATGGTGGCGAGGGCGTAAGCCCTCGTCAATCATACGAACCCTAAAGGGTTCGCCTACAAATAGATTATTTCTTTATTCCGCAGTACACGGTGACGATGCCGAATGTCATATCAAAACGACGAACGTTGGAAAAGCCGGCCGTTTCAAGCATTTGAGAAAATTCGTCCCGGGAAGGGAATTTCATCACGGACGCAGGAAGATAGGAATAGGCACTTTTATCTTTTGAAAAGAAGGAACCCAGTCGGGGAAGTACCTTGGTGAAGTAAAAGCCGTAGAGTTGTTTGAGGATCGGCAAGGCCGGTTGGGAAAATTCCAAAACCATTACGACGCCCGAAGGCGTTAGGGTCCTCGCCATCTCCGAGAGCGTGAGCGGAATATCTTCACAATTGCGTATGCCAAAAGAAATCGTCGCCGCGTCAACGGATTGATCGGCGAGCGGAATTTTTTCTCCCTCACCCAAGATCATTTCTATGACTTCAAGAAGGTCGCGTTTGCGGATTTTTTCCCTTCCAACCGCGAGCATACCTTCCGAAATATCCACGCCGTAAATTTTTTGAGCACCCATACCGGCAGCCATGATGGCAATATCACCCGTCCCGGTTGCAAGGTCGAGAACACGGGGATTCATTCTGAAATTGATCGTCCGCAGCGCCCGTCTCCGCCAATAGATATCGATTCCGAGAGTGAGAAAGTGATTGAGAAAATCATACGTTTTTGCAACACCGTCAAACATGGCGCGCACGTATTGCTTCTTATCTTCCGGCCTTGGTAAATAATTGTCTAAGGAATCGGGCATGCTAATTAATATCGTCCAGCGACTTGAATTGATATCCGTCCTTTTTCAGGTCTTTAATGATACTGTCCAGCGCCTCCGAATTGTCTTTGGAAACGGAATGGAGCAAGATCACAACTCCCGGACGAATATTGGCCATAATCTTTTTGTAGGCAAAGTCTTTGCCGTGCTGATTGGCCGTATCCCAATCTTCGTACGCAAAGCTCCAGAATACCATCCGGTATCCGAGCGACTGCACGACGGCTAAAGTCCGACGGCTCCATTCGCCGCTGGGAGGACGAAAGTAATTCATCTTTTTTTCGAAGCGATCGTAAAATTCTCTTTCGAGTCCAAGAACCTCTTTTTTCATTTCTTTTACACTCAGTTGCGGCATACTGAGATGGTTGACCGAATGATTGCCGACGATGTGGCCTTCATTGACCATCCGTTGTACGATGCCCTCGGCCTGCTTAAGATACCCGCCGGTTATAAAAAACGCGGCCTTGACATTATTTTCTTTTAGAATATCAAGTATAACGGGCGTCAAACCATTTTCATAACCGCAATCAAATGTAAGCACAATCTCTTTTTCCGTCGTTGATTTTTCATAGATGCCCTTATAGCGGCGTACGACGTCATCGACCGGTCCTATAATATCTTTCTTTTTCCACGACCAGCCAAAAGGGATACTCGGAATCTGTGAGAGGTTGTAGTCCTCTTGCTTTTTCTTCGGGTCCTCATCGATCGCCAAATTTTTTGCCGCATCCTGTTCCTGCAAATAACCGCTGAAGGCATCGATGCCTTGTACGATAGAAGCCGCAATTTCGTCTTGATGGTTCAGCATTTTTAAGAGGTCGCTGTCATTGCTGGCATAACCGAGTTCGATAAGAACACCCGTATCCAGTTCGCGTAAAACTCGGTAGTCGCGTTCGATGATGCCGGTTACATTTTCTCCGGCGCCGTGCATCTCCATAATTTGCCCCAAAGTTCCGCGAATATATTCGGCCAGCTTACGGCTTTTATAGTTATTGCTTTCTTTGATATAAATTTCAGTGCCATGGACGTTTTTATCTTCGAAATTATTCCAATGCAGGCTGACGAAAAGGACTTTTTTTCCGGCGTCTTTACCCGCTTTCGCGGCACGCCCTGCGCGCGTGAATATTGAAAGCGACGTATCGTTAACCATCTCCTTGGTTTTGGTCACGCCTTCATAGCCCGCTTCGATGAGTTTTTTTTGCACGAGAAGTGCATAATCCCATGCGATGTCCTTTTCATAATATTCTTTGCCGTCATAAGTAGCGGAAAACCCCTTGTCAATGAAGCGCGTTCCGCCATGCCCCGGATCCACGACTATGATGTAATGTTCGTTTATGAATCGGGCCGGATTGGCGAGCTGTCGTTTTACAATACGGCGCGTTTCAAAGAGGGTTTTTTGAATCGTTGAGACGAAAGTACCCGTCGAGTCCGTCTTGAGGGAATCGCCCGTTGTTTGGGTCGAGTCTTTACCTTGAAACGCAAACTTCGGTTGGTCCGGTGTCCAAAAATATCCAAAGCCCAGCACAACGCCAAGGGCGGCGGTTAAAAACAGAGTTTTGGTGGACGAAAATTGCATACGTAACGTGGCCGTTGAATTCATAGATTTCCTTTTTAAGCGCGGCTAACATAATCGAAAGGCATTTGCAAATCAAATGGAAAATGGGCCGCTCCACAAAATTTAAGTAAAATCACATCGTGTCTTTTTCACAAATCCGTTGATTGTTTTTGCGAATAACTTCATATTAAGAACGCAATGCTTGTGACGATTGATTTCTTATCCTAATAACTTCGGAGAATGGACCTATGATGATTCCTTTTTCACGTCTGGTTGTGTCGTCGGTAGGCAAAAAGATAATAACCGGCGTGACCGGTTTAGGGCTATGTCTTTTTGTCATCGCACACCTGATTGGCAATCTCACGCTGCTCATCGGCAAAGACATCTTCAACGAATACACTTATAAACTCGAGAGTCTGGGCCCCGTTCTCTATCTTCTTGAAGGAGGGCTGGTTCTCTGTTTTGCACTTCATGCCATGGTGGGAATTTCGATCGCGGTCAAGAGCCGTTCCGCGCGTCCGATCGCCTACAAGGCCGTCGGTTATGCCGGAGAACCAAGCCATAAATCTTATGCATCTCGGAGTATGATTGTCACCGGGATCATTATGCTTGGCTTTTTGGTAATTCATCTTTGGTCCTTCAAATTTGGAGCCCCGCTTCAAATCGAGCACAACGGTGTAGTGATGCGGGACCTTTATACTCTGGTCATTACCAAATTTCAAACGCCGCTTTACGCAATCGGGTACACCGCCGTTATGTTGTTACTCGGAATGCATCTTCGTCACGGATTTTGGAGCGCATTCCAGTCGCTGGGGTTGACCAATCCGCGCCTCAAGCCCGTCATTTTTGGTTTTGGAATCTTCTTTGCGACGGCGATCGCCGTCGGATTTCTAATGGTACCCATGTGGGTTTATTTTTCATAGTCCAATGTTACTATCAACACGCACCATATTATCTAAGCCCTGTCGATTCAAGCGAACGTTAGTCGCGACAGATATAACCGGAGAGTAATAAATGAAACTCGACTCAAAAATTCCTGAGGGACCTCTATCGGACAAATGGGACAAGCATAAATTTGACATGAAACTTGTTAACCCGGCCAATCGCCGCAAATACACGATTCTTGTGGTGGGTACCGGATTGGCCGGAGCTTCTGCCGCGGCATCGCTTGGTGAATTGGGTTATAACGTCAAGTCTTTTTGTATCCAGGATTCGCCGCGCCGGGCACATTCGATTGCCGCACAGGGCGGGATTAACGCCGCTAAAAATTATGCCAACGATGGCGACAGCATTCAGCGATTGTTTTACGATACGATAAAGGGCGGGGACTATCGTGCGCGGGAAGCCAACGTATATCGTCTCGCGCAACTTTCGGTCAATATCATTGATCAATGCGCGGCCCAAGGCGTTCCGTTTGCCCGCGAGTACGGCGGACAATTGGATAATCGATCGTTTGGCGGGGCTCAGGTCTCACGAACGTTTTATGCTCGAGGCCAGACAGGCCAGCAACTTCTCCTCGGTGCCTACGGCTCGCTGATGCGGCAGGTGCACGAAGGCCATGTTGCCATGTATGAGCGCCGAGAAATGTTGGACCTGGTCACCATTGAAGGGCAAGCACGAGGAATCATCGTTCGTAATCTGGTGACCGGCGCGATCGAACGTTACGCGGGCGATGCGGTTCTGCTTTGTACCGGCGGGTATGGCAATGTGTTCTATCTTTCTACAAACGCCAAAAATTCAAATGCGACGGCCGCCTGGCGTTGCCACAAGAAGGGCGCTTTGTTTGCCAATCCGTGCTATACGCAGATTCATCCGACTTGTATTCCGGTCAGCGGAGACTATCAAGGAAAACTAACCCTGATGAGTGAGAGCTTGCGCAACGACGGCCGTGTTTGGGTGCCAAAAGAAAAAGGCGATAAACGGTCACCGGATCAAATTCCTGAAAGCGAACGCGATTATTACCTCGAACGGAAGTATCCCAGTTTTGGAAATCTCGTTCCTCGGGATGTGGCTTCACGAAATGCAAAATCGGTTTGTGATGAAGGCAAAGGCGTGGGTGAAACAGGACTCGCGGTGTATCTTGATTTTGCCGATGCGATTCGACGAGCCGGCGAAGATGCCATTCGTGAGAAGTATGGAAATCTGTTTGACATGTACGAGCGCATTGCGGGCGAAAACCCTTATAAAGTTCCGATGAAAATTTATCCGGCCGTACATTACACCATGGGCGGTCTTTGGGTCGATTATAATCTAATGAGTAATATTCCCGGCCTTTTTGTTTTGGGTGAAGCGAATTTCTCGGATCATGGCGCCAATCGGTTGGGGGCCAGTGCCTTAATGCAGGGTCTCGCCGATGGTTATTTTGTAATTCCGTACACCCTTCCAAACTATCTTGCGACCGGTAGCTTTCCAAAAGTGAAGGACGATCAGAAGGAATTTTTAGAAGCCGAAAAAAGTGTAAAAGATGACGTGATGCGTATGCTTTCGATCAAGGGCAAAAAGACCGTTATGGAATTTCATCGTGAACTCGGAAAGATTGTTTGGGACAAAATTGGTATGGGACGCACGGAAGCCGGACTTAAGAAAGCCCTAGAAGAAATTCCAAAGTTACGCGACGAATTCAAGACCAATTTGCTCATTCCAAGCGACGCCGCTAATTTGAATAAGAATCTCGAATTCGCGGGTCGTGTATCGGATTTTTTTGATTTAGCCGAACTCATGGCGATGGATGCGCTGAACCGAAACGAATCGTGCGGCGGTCATTTCAGAGAAGAATTTCAGACCGAAGACGGAGAAGCCAAGCGAAACGACGAGGCGTACGCGTATGTGTCCGCTTGGGAGTATACAGGTCAAGGCAAACCGGCCGTGCTTAACAAAGAAATGCTGGAGTTTGAGAACGTTCACCTGAGCCAACGAAGCTATAAATAAAAACCTCAAAGGTAAAGATATGAATACCAAAATGACGATGTTTCTCAAAGTATGGCGTCAAAAAAATGGTCAGGCCAAAGGAAAACTAACCGACTATACCCTTACGGATGTTTCTGAACACATGTCATTTTTAGAAATGCTCGATGTGCTCAATGAACAATTGATCAAAAAGGGCGAGGAGCCGGTGGAATTTGACAACGATTGCCGCGAAGGAATCTGTGGAATGTGTAGTTTGGTGATCAATGGTATTGCCCACGGCCCTGAAAAAGCAACGGCGACTTGCCAATTGCATATGCGCAAATTCAAGGACGGCGAAACTGTCGTGATTGAACCTTGGAAATCAAAAGCGTTTCCTGTTATTAAAGATTTAGTTGTGGACCGGACGGCGTTCGACAAGATTATTAGCGCGGGCGGATACACTTCCTGCAAGGTGGGCTCGGCCGCGGATGCCAATAGCATGTTGGTCCCTAAAGACATGGCGGAAAAAGCGATGGACGCGGCGGCGTGTATAGGCTGCGGCGCTTGTGTGGCCGCCTGTCCCAACGGTTCGGCATCACTCTTTACGGCCGCCAAGATCGCGCAATTTACGTTTCTCCCTCAAGGACACGCCGAACGAAAGTCGCGCGTGCTAAATATGGTGAATACCATGGATGATCTCGGTTTTGGAGACTGCTCCAATCATGGTGAATGCGAAGCGGTCTGCCCAAAAGAAATTTCAATTTCCCATATCGCCATCATGCGCAAAGAGTATTTCAAAGCCGCAATCGGATAGGCGCTTCTGATTTTAAGCAATCCTTCATCCATTGGTGGGGGATTTTTTACGCCATATTGTATGCCGTTCGCACAAACTTCAAATGAAACCTTTGTTTTTTATTCGCGTAGATGATGGCATGAGAAATGTAGTCATAAAATACTCAGAGGTTGTTCGTATGAAGAAAATTTTAATATTTTTTTCCCTCGCTTCCTTTTCGCTAGTAAGCCAGACCACGGTCGTAAATCTCCAGCATTTTGAAGCGGATAAGGTTTACGTCAAGGGGTTTAGCGTAAAGCAGTCCAGTAAAATAAAGATCGTGTGCAGCGGCGCTATGACGTCCTCGGAAAAATGGTACCGCTGGAATCCCCTGATTGCGTACGGCTGGATATTAAACGGAACGACACGGGAAGTCGTGTGGTATATGAACCCGAATAATGTTACAAAATCGAACTCGCACACGATTGAATTAGACGGAGAAATTACTTTGCCACCCGGAAATTACGAGGCCTACTATTCTACGACCGGCCAAAGAATAATCCGAATTTCGGATTCTAAAAGTTATTTTAATCAGTTTTTCAAAAATTTAGTCAATGTGTTTGTAGACGACGCCGATGTTTATCAAAATATGGAGGATTGGCGTTTGCGGATTACGAGCGATGAACGCGCTTCGAATTTTGGTCCTTACGACGGCTCCCGTTCTGCCAATGTTTTCGTGGGCTTGATTGGCGCACGCAATGGCGACTTTCTCGAAAAAGGCTTTACCCTGGATAAGGAAATTTCGGTCAAAGTCTATTGCGTGGGAGAGGGTCAGGATCGCAAGATGTTTGATTACGGATGGATCACCGATGATAGGTCCGCGAAATCGGTTTGGGAAATGCGTTATGAGAATTCCGCACACGCCGGTGGCGCTGAAAAGAACCGTGGTTATATCGGAGTCGTCACACTTCCCGCAGGAAATTATGTGGCCACGTACGTGACGGACGACTCGCATTCATTCGAAGATTGGAACATGCAACCGCCTTACGATCCCTCGGGCTGGGGCTTATCTCTCAGCGCCGTTAATGAGAGTGATATTTCATCCATTCGTGATTATAAAAAATCAAAGCGTCAGGAAATCCTTGCCATGACCCGTATAGGTGACGAGGCGTTTCGTTCGGAAAGTTTTTCACTGGCAAAACAAACCGACATCTCTATCTATGCGATCGGCGAGGGCCGCGAACGACGGATGTACGATTACGGATGGATTGTAAATACAAAAGACGGTGAAACCGTTTGGGAAATGAAGTATCAGGATACAAAATTTGCCGGTGGTTCAGATAAAAATCGTTTATACGAAGGCTCGATATCGTTGCCTGCCGGAAATTATCTGGCTTATTACCGCTCGGACGGTTCCCATTCGTACGACGATTGGAATGATGACCCGCCTTACAATCAATCCAAGTGGGGCTTGACGTTGAGTCTTGTTAATAATGCAGATGCCAACAATATTTCAAAAGCCAATGTGAGCGACGGAGCTTCCGACGATGCGGCATTGCTTGCTCAGATTGTGCGGGTCGGTGACGACGAATACCGTACAAAGGAATTTAAGATATCGCGTGAAACAAAGGTTCGTGTCCTCTGTGTTGGGGAAGGGCAATCGGGCCATATGTACGATTACGGCTGGATTAAGAATTCTTCATCCGGACAAACCGTATGGGAAATGACGTATGGGATGAGCCGCTCGGCAGGAGGTGCTAAGAAAAATCGGATGGTGGATGCCAACTTGCTCTTAGAGCCCGGCTCCTACGAGGTCACGTTTATAAGTGATGGATCTCACTCGTATCAGGACTGGAATGATGATCCGCCGAATATGCCGGACAAGTGGGGAATAAGTCTCCGAGCCGTTAAATAATAGTAACAAAATAAATCACCCGGTCGACGAATGCGACGGGTGATTTTATTATAAATTCACTACGCTCTTTCTTGGAATATTATTATCTTAGTTTGGTCAGAAATTTACTATTCGGAGTAACTATGAAAAAGAAAATATTTTTGTGTTTGGTCGCGTTGGGATTCTTTTTGATTGCGTTTACCCCGGCCGGGCAAAATGCGTTCAAATCAATTCAAAAGCTTCAATATGTTTTGTCGGTTGTAACCCAAACCTACGTTGAAGAAGTTAATTCGGATAAGCTTGTGGAGGATGCCATCGTTGGCGCGCTGAAGGGTCTCGATCCGCATTCTGTATACATTCCGCCAAAGGAAATGAAAACCGTAAAAGAGGAATTTCAGGGCAATTTTGAAGGTATCGGAAGTCAGATCGATATTGTAAACGGCATATTGACAATCGTTACGCCCATTCCCGGCAGTCCATCGGAAAAAGTCGGTATTCTGGCCGGTGATCGTGTACTAAAAATCAACGGAGAGTCCACGAAGGGGTTTAACACCGACATGGCTGTTTCCAAACTGCGAGGCCCTAAGGGAACGATCGTTCATATTGGTATTCAGCGGTTTGGTGTCGGTGAGCAGCTGGAGTTCGATATCCTGCGCGACAAAATTCCGGTATTTAGTGTCGATGCCAAGTTTATGATTGACGATAAAACAGGTTATATTCGATTTGTACGTTTTGCGGAAACGACCGCCGATGAAGTGGAACAGGCTTTGAAGGAGCTTGAAGCGCAAGGCATGAAACAACTAATCCTCGATCTGCGCAATAACAGTGGAGGATACCTGGATCAGGCTCAAAATATTGTGGACAAATTCATTCCCGGCGGCAAAAAGATTGTATACACCAAAGGGCGCCTTGAAAACATGACGCGCGATTATTTCTCATCGCAAAAATCATGGTATCGGAAGTATCCGATCGTCGTCGTAGTCAATCGCGGCTCGGCATCCGCATCCGAAATTGTGTCCGGAGCGCTTCAGGATCTTGATCGCGCCGTCGTAGTCGGAGAACGCAGTTTCGGGAAGGGTCTGGTGCAAAATCAATTTGATTTGAACGACGGTTCGTCTGTGCGAATCACGACCGCCCGATATTATACACCGAGCGGACGATTGATTCAGCATTCCTACGATGGGAAATCGGCCGATGAGTATTATGCCGAAGTACGAAATGAGAAAATGAAAAATGATTCCACGCAGATTTTCTATACCGAAAAAGGGCGGACGGTGTATGGAGGTGGCGGCATTGTGCCGGACTACCATATCGATAACGATACCGTCACGAGCTACTATGTTAAATTATGGGGAAAGGGAGTTTTCCGGGATTATGCTAATGCCTACCTGGAAAAAAACGGACCTCTTTTGAGAGATAAGCATAAAAAAGATTTTCGTGCGTTTGCAAAGAATTACACTCTGTCGGAATCTGATGTTCAAGACTTGATACAGATGGGCGTGGATAAAGGAATTGCACGGGATGCCGTTGCGATTGAAAAGGATAAAGACGAAATAAAAAACTTTGTAATGGCGGAAGTGGCTCGGTATATTTGGGGAAGTCTTAACGCCGCACAAATCCGGACCCAATCGGATCGTATGGTCGTGGAAGCGATGAAGTATTTGGGCGAGGCAAAAAAATTCGCAGAACAAAAATAGTCTAATCAAATAAGATGCGTTATATCTTGGGCAATTAAAACAAAGTAGATTTATGAGAAAAAAAATACTCCTTCCGTTATTGTTACTCATCGTTCTTATTGTGACGATTACCGGTTTTACAAAGGCCGGAGACGTTTTCAAGAACCTGATCAAATTGAAGAGCGTTATGGATCTGGTTTCTCAAACTTACGTTGAAGATGTTAATTCGGATAAACTCGTGGAGGACGCGATCAATGGCGCGCTACGCGGGCTGGATCCACACACGGTATATATTCCTCCAAAAGAAATGAAAACGGTCAAAGAAGAATTTCAGGGTAATTTTGAAGGTATTGGAGTTCAATTCGAGATTGTCGAGGGGGTGCTAACTGTGGTAACGCCAATTCCAGGAACTCCCTCTGAGCGCGCCGGCATTCTGGCCGGAGACAAAATTGTAAAAATCAACGGTGTGGCCACAAAAGGCATTACGACCGATGGCGTTTTTTCAAAGCTGCGCGGGCCGAAAGGCAGTAAGGTTCATATTTCCATCGATCGTCCGGGCGTCAAGGACGTCTTGGAGTATGATATCGAGCGTGATAAGATCCCGCTCTATAGCGTGGATGCAAAGTTTATGATTGATAAACAAACCGGCTATATTCACTTCAATCGTTTTAGTGAAACCACTGAGGATGAAATTGAACAGGCCTTGAGTGAAATGGAAGCCAAGGGAATGAGTCAACTCGTTCTGGATTTACGAAACAATGGCGGCGGATACCTTGAGCAGGCTCAAATGATTGTTGATAAGTTCCTGCCGGGCGGAAAGAAAATTGTATACACACGTGGTAGAATTGACAATTCCTCGCGTGACTATATGTCAACGGCGAAAGCTAACTATCGAAAGTATCCGATGATTGTGATTATCAATCGAGGATCCGCCTCGGCTTCGGAAATTGTATCGGGTGCTTTTCAGGATCTGGACCGTGCGCTTATTGTCGGCGAGAGGAGTTTTGGCAAGGGCCTTGTTCAATCGCAATACGACCTGGGGGACGGTTCGTCCATGCGGGTTACGACCGCACGCTACTACACGCC
>JANNSF010000270.1:0-13416 GCA_031402315.1 bacterium
CAAGGGTTTTCAACACCACTTCACACTCGCTTGTCACCGGGGATTTTACATAGTTTCTGTATAAGACTTCGCCACGATCCGATATAATTCCATACTTAATTTGGGTGCCGCCCAGATCAATACCCACGGCATAAACAGGCGTGTATTCGAGAATTGGCAGGTTCATGAATCTAGCTTGAAGATTTCCAATTTGGACTGGTTGGCATGCAGGTAACGTCGAATCGTTAAGCGTTCGTCCAGGCTTTCGGCATTTTCTTCTCGCAAGCGGGCGTCATCAAAACGAAGACCGGATAGTTCAAACTTTGTGATGCCGGTAAATGATTTTTGCAACAAGCCGCGCTGGATCCAAAACGCCGTACTTTCTTCACGGTACAAAGCCACAAAATTGTCACCGAAAAATTCAGGATTTTCATCCATCTTTTGTTTGAGGCTTCGGAGTGAAGTTCTCACTCTGTTGAGTTTAGGATCGCGCGCGTCTGTAGACTTTAGAAACTTTCCAATGGACTCGGAATCATCCAAATCCATAGACTTTTCAAAAATAACAATCGCTTTCAATACAAGGGATTGGTACGCTTCCGACGTAATGGCCTCGCCGCATGGACCCACGCATTTCTTTACGTGATAGGAAAAGCAAAAGGCTTTTGATTTCTTGTTGGAATTAATTAACTCCGGACATAGGCGCAAATCATTTCGCACTTTTTCAATCAAATGGTCGATCATTTGCGAAGAACGGTAGGGACCCAAATAATGAGCGCCCATGTTGTCTTTTTTACTCGTGCGGAAAATTCGGGGATATTTTTCTGTCGTAATTTTTATATAAAATTGATCTTTACGGTGGACCAGCTTTTCATTGTAAGGCGGCTGATGCTTTTTTATTAATTTGGACTCCAAGATTTCCGCCTCCAATTCCGAATCGCAAAGAACAAAATCAAAATGGTCGGTACTTCGTAATAGGCGATGCTTTTTTGGAATATCATGATCCCTTAAGTGACTCAACACTCTTGATTTGATGGTCATACTCTTGCCAATATAAAGCGGCAAATTGTACTCATCTTTAAATAAATA
Organism: bacterium; assembly: GCA_031402315.1. Classification (GTDB taxonomy): domain Bacteria; phylum CLD3; class CLD3; order SB21; family SB21; genus JANNSF01. The sequence continues at coordinate 1,066 of JANNSF010000270.1, forward strand.
TACGCCGGTCCCTTTGGGCAGATGCTCTATTTTTGACAGAAATTTTTCATACCACTTGTCCTTGGTATTAAAGGACTTCGCGTACATTGAGAATACATTCGTGGCTTCCGGCACCTCGATTAGTTTTAGAAAAATCTGCGCCACCGCCATCGCATCATCCATGGCCCGATGCCGCTTTTCAACATTAACGCCAAAATGTTCGGACATCACATCCAGATTAAACTTTTTGTGGCCCGGAAAAAGTTTGCGAATGATGTTGACCGTACAATAGCGATCCATATAGAACGGCTCGCCGAGCCGCTCGAACTCGGATTTGAGATGGAGGTAGTCAAAATTAACATTGTGCGCCACAAAGGCGGAATCGGAAAGAATGGATTTGACCGGCTCCAATATGTCCCCAAAAGTCGGCGCCCGTTCAAGCCCGTCATTGGTAATCCCGGTAAGAGATTGAATAAATTCCGATATCAGAACAGGCGGCTTGACCAGCGATTGGTAGGTTTCCACGATCTTCCGATTTCGGATTTTGACTACGCCAATTTCAATGATATGGCCATTCTTTTCGCCGGATGCTTCAACATCCACGATAGAAAATGCATCATTTAGATTAACAACAGGATGAGACATAATGGTGAGATAAACTGTTCACCTGAACTTGTAAGCGTGAATTGAGAAGGAAAATATCGCCTCGTATCAAACAAGCTCGGCTTGGCGTTATATTAATAATGCCTAGCCTTAGTCATGAATTTGGTTCTGCCGGCTTCAGAAGCGACTTTTGGAAATAACAGACGAACATCAATTTCACCAGGGTCGCTCTCATAGCATGGCCCTTCGCAATAATCGTTTCTTGAAAAATCAACGTCATCACCATCAATGGCGATCACCGTATCACCATTTCCTCGCCTATATTCGGCAACTACTGAATAATATTGGTCGGTAGGAACGGTGTAACTTTTTCCGGAGCCACTTAGCGTATCACGTAGAACAAGATCATTCTTTTCAAAATCGCCACGATAAATTGCAATTGGTACGCTTGGATTTTTTGAATTAATAGTGCAGGAAACTTCGAGAGTTCCCATGCCGGGCTTTGATTCAAGGCAATTTGAAGGTCGAGTATCACACTCATCATCGCTTTCTGAGAGAATCTGACACGCCGAAAAAAACAGAACGCCTAACAAAACAAAAGAACAAATCACAAAAAGTCGCTCACGCTTCTTCATTAGAACTGCCCTCCGGCAACCGCATACGTACGGAAACTTTTTGTCGTTTTCATATCCATGTATTGACCGCCTATTCGAATAAGTATCCACCGATTGAATTTATACGAAACTCCCGCTTGCGCGAGGGGCGTTAATCCTTCTTTTTTGACGATCTTATGCCCACGGTAAACGCCCGTGCCGGTTCCGCGATAGTCAACCAATGCCAATCCGACTCCTCCGCCAAAAAAAACATCATAATGATTATTGATCCAAATTTTTTTGTCCAAACCTACCGCCGTCACATAACGATACTCTTTAAGCTGAAAATAGAAATTTGGTCCCGATTTTAATAGAATGGCTTTTCCATAAGGTCTCGCATAAAAGGAGACGAAGGCTCCAATGAAATTATCACTATTTAAGGAATGGCGATAGGTACCGCCCAGCGCGATATCATGCGTGCGAAATGGCATTTCAAAATACGCCGAATGTTTATGCGAACCTTCGTATGTTTTTGCGCCGCCGAGATCAAACTGAGGGAATACCGACGACGATATCAGTAGGAGGCTGAGAATTCTAAGCAATGGTTACGTCCTTTGACAAATAGATATCCTGAATGGTGTTAAGAAGCTCAACGCCCTCTTTCATAGGCCGCTGAAAGGCTTTGCGGCCGGAGATCAAACCTGTTCCACCGGCGCGTTTATTGATGATCGCTGTCTTTGCCGCATCGGCAAAATCCGATGCCCCCTTAGACTCACCGCCTGAATTGATTAGGCCCGCACGACCCATATAGCAATTGGCAACCTGATACCGCGTGAGATCAATAGGATGATCGGTTGTAAGTTCGCTATATATTTTATCGTTTGTCTTACCGTAAGGGCTCTCTTTGCTTGATAAAGCCTTATATCCGCCATTGTTGGTCGGTAATTTTTGCTTGATAATGTCAGCCTGAATCGTCACGCCAAGGTGATTAGCCTGACCGGAAAGATCGGCCGAAGTGTGGTAATCTTTTTCGGGCGTTTTGAAAGCGGCATTGCGGGTGTAGCACCAAAGAATAGTTGCCATTCCAAGTTCATGCGCATAGGAAAAGGCCTCTGAAACCTCTTGAATTTGTCGGGACGATTCCTCTGATCCGAAATAGATAGTCGCACCAACGGCCGTTGCTCCCATATCCCACGCTTGCTTGATGGAGCCGAACATAATTTGGTCGAATTTATTGGGATAGGTCAAAAACTCATTGTGGTTGATCTTCACAACAAAAGGTATTTTATGAGCATACTTACGGGCGCAGATTCCCAAGACGCCATAGGTCGAGGCGACAGCATTACAACCGCCCTCTATCGCAAGTTTAATAATGTTCTCGGCATCAAAATAAATAGGGTTTGGCGCAAACGATGAACCGGCTGAATGCTCAATACCCTGGTCGACCGGCAAAATTGAGAGATATCCCGTTCCTCCAAGGCGCCCATGATCAAATAATGACTGCAAACTCCGAAGAACCTGAGGGTTACGATCGCTTTGCATAAAAATTCGATCAACAAAATCAGAACCCGGCAGGTGAAGTTGTTCTTTCTTTATTCCTTTGCAGGTGTACTTAAGAAGCGCATCCGCTTCGGCTCCAAGCAATTCTTGAATTTTTTTTAACATTCTCTTCTCCCAAAATATTCCTCATAATATCTCTATCGCTGATCAAATAATACTGCTTTTTTTAGATAACTTCAAAAACAAACGCGCTTGCCCTTATTCCTGAAAAATATGTCCGTCTTCAAATTCGCTATGTATTTCAGACCGAAAAACTGACAGGCTACGCAATTCTAAGAATGATTTTAGTTCCACATCATTCTTGTACGCTTCGTAAAACTCTCGATTCGGAAAGCAGACCACGTGAATTTCTTTGAACAATTCATCTCCCGCATCGCCGCTTACCATTTCAACGATTTCTCCCTTGTACTTTTTCATAATCCGTGCGGCATGATCCTCGAATTCTCTAAATTTTGTAGCCTGTTCTTTACGAATCGTCATGATTACCACAAGCGATATCATTTTAATGTAATGTCGCCGTCAAAAAATTCAATTTTTGTTGGTTCCCCGGACTTAAATGATTTTGCATTTTGAACAAGACGAGATTCCTGATGAACCAAGGCATAGCCTCGTTTTAGGGTATTACGGGGATTAAGTGAATTCAGGTGAACCGCAATTGAAACTAGTTTCTGCCGGGACAATTGATACCGATGCGTTAGATTCTGAGCCAGGCGCCGCTCGAGCTCGTCGGTAAATTGCCGATGCTGACCGATGAGATTTTCTGGTTGACGAAAAGCATAATGGTTCTGAATGGCAACAAGGCGGCCTCTAAGATTTTCGATATGATCCCTCACGCCCGATTCCAAACTGTACTTCAAAAGACTCAAACGTTTTGAAATTTCGTCTAAATCCGGGGTAACCAATTCCGCGGCGGCGGTCGGTGTAGCCGCACGGACATCGGAAACAAAATCAGCGATCGTGAAGTCCACTTCGTGGCCCACGGCACTTACGACCGGTGTTTCGCATTCAAAAATCGCGCGCGCGACTATTTCCTCATTAAACGCCCACAGATCTTCCAACGAGCCGCCGCCGCGCCCTATGATGAGAACGTCGGCATGTCCCCACTCTCGAAATTCCCCTACAGCACGGACAATATCTTCAGCGGCACCAACTCCTTGTACTTTCGCCGGACGTAGAACAAGTTCTACGGATGGCATGCGTCTCCGTGCCGTCGTAATTATGTCATGTATTGCGGCTCCCGTCGGAGAGGTTACGATGCCAATAGTTTGCGGAAATTCGGGTAGTCCAATTTTTAGAGATTCGTCGAACAGGCCTTCGGCATGTAGTTTTTGTTTGAGTCTGTCGAATGCCAATTGCAACTCGCCGTATCCTTCCGGACGGATTGAATCGACGTTGATCTGGTATTGTCCGGATTTTTCGTAAAGTGAAAGGCGCCCCGTGATCAATACTTTTATTCCGCTTTTTGGTATAAAGGACAAATTTTGCGCGTTCGACTGCCAGATCACGCATCGGATCTGAGCAGATTCGTCTTTTAGTGTGAAGTAGATGTGCCCCGAAGAAGAGTTTGTATAATTCGAAATCTCACCGGCAATAGATATCGAGCGAAAATTCTTTTCCAATAGAAACCGAATTTCTCTTGATAGTTCAACAACCGAGTAAATTTTTGGTTTCTGTTGATCGGTTTCCTTATCGCGCAAATTTAGGTCAGCGAAAAGATCCATACTATTTTGTCATTTTATGAACCAGCGTAATGCCCGCATAAAAATATACTCCGTTTAAGTCAGAACTTGTCGTACTTACAAAGGGCGTTCCCATGAAACCAATGCCCGTCGAAGGGGAAAGAGAGTATTCTTTAGAAATATCAAAACGATAACCTCCACTTGCCGTAACTGAAAACTCTTTCAGTTTCTTCTTCCCATAATACGGCTCACCGGATTCTTCGTAAATCACGGGCTGAGAATTATTGAAAAAAAGATGCGTGGCGATACCAAAATTCCAAAACCAACCGCGCTTAATTTTTTCTACATAATTATTCAACAAGATTCCGAATCCAAGACCGTTGACCCAAACTCTTTGATATTTGCCTCGAAATGGGTCGGCGAGAAGTTTCGGTTGCCTAAGGGAGTACCCGCCCATGAAACTGATTGTACTTTTTGTAGAAGGATAACCGTCTTTTTGCTTCAGGTTTCTTTCCACGAGAATCCCGGTAATACCGTTGTAGCCAGTCGTCGCTCCGATATAATATGTAGGCTTGAAGTCCGGCGGCTTAATCCGGTACTGAGAAAAAAGAACGGGAGAGAATAGTGCCAGTATGATGATTCGCGAACTATTTTTCATATTTTTTGACTTGGAAACCTTTCGGGACTTCTTGTTTGAAGATATCGTCTTTGATTTTCGAATTCAATTTGAAGTCAGAAAATTCCCAGGTTGTCGTATCCCCATCGCTTTCCGATAGCTCCGCATGATAAGGTAGCCACAAGTCATCGCGAACCAAAATTGTTATTTTTTCCAGTTTTTCATAGAACTTACTTGTTTTTAAAGGGGTCAAAGAAATCTTATACGATCCAAACTTCTTCTGGACTTGCTTAACATCCACGGTGACAGCGAAATATTTTTCGAGCGTTTCAATAGCTCCACCAAAACCGATCACGTATTGATTAAGGCTGAAATCACTTTCACTTGTCGTGGTGACCGTTTTGTTCTTGCGGTTAATAATCCAGACGTCATTTCCATTGACAATATATTGATTTTCAGCGTCGTTATTGGGCCTCAGTGAATATTTTCCGGGCTTCATAAAATAAAAATCGGCTTTGGTGGTCACTTCTTTTTCCATAAATGCCGATTTCTTTTTTTGCTTCATTTTTGCGTAGAGTGAAGTCATGGCATCGCTGGCCGATTTCATGTTTGTAATGACGGTTTTTCTTTCTTCTTCTCCGACGCCTGCAAAGAGACGGCTCCCAACAACAACCAGCAAAAATAGACGCTTCAATTTCATACTTCGCTTTCTTTATATACTTTTCTAAATTGATCTACGCGGCTTCACAAGTATTGTTGCCGTATTAAGTTAATATCAATGACCGACACTTAGTAAACCAAAGGTGGCTATAATAATGGTTTTGGATATTTATATCAATTTTGAATTTTTCTTTTAAACCAAGGTGTCTATGAAATTTGATTATGCATCGCTTCCTGAGATTGACGCCTCATTGGAGGCCCGTCTCATAGATCGGCTTAAAAACAGCTCGGTGAATGCTGTTTTTGGATTCGAAATCGCCTCTTTAAAGGATCGGTATTGCAAGATGACCCTCACTTATCGCGAGGAGGTCACCAACGGTGTGCGAAGCAAGGGAACCATTCATGGTGGCGTTGTTGCGGCGCTCGCCGACACGGCTAGTGCTTTTGCACTGTCCACTTGCTACAATGGCGCAATGAGTTTTGCCACGGTCGATTTGCATGTCAATTTTCTTGCACGTGCGCAAAGCACCATCTACGCTCATGCTATGGTTATTCGTAAAGGATCCCGTCTCAATGTCGTGGATGTTCAAATTGAGGATTCTACAGACCAACTTGTCGCCACGGCGTCTATCAATTTTATTCTCACGAAGCCATCGCCACTGTAGTTCATTTGATCAATCAAGAACAACTACCGGTAGGTTACGGCAAATCCATCGGTTTCCGCCACTTGAACGAATTCCAATCTTAAATGGTCCGGAATCTTCTTCACAAGGTCGCTGTAAAAGAACTGTGCAATCTCTTCGGACGTGGGATTAATTTTTTGAAAATAGGGATGATCGTTGATAAGACTGTGATCAAACTGTGAAAGACAGTCGGCGATTATTTTTTTCAAATCTCCATAGTCTGCCGTCATGCCGTCCGAATTCGTATTTTGGCACGATAAACCGACCCTAACTTTCCAGTTATGACCGTGGATACGGGCGCACACGCCGGGATAATTCCTAAGGGCATGAGCCGCAGAAAAATATTCCGTAATTTCCAGGTGAAACATGTTAAAATTTCAATTTTTCGACTCGATTCTTAAAAATCGTGGAGGCGGCGTTATACACTACAACACGATTTCGTCCGGTTTCTTTTGCTTCATACAGTGCCTCATCAGCCGCTCGCACGACTTGGTCGGGCGTATCACCATCAATAGGGAATTGAGAAATACCGACACTAATTCGGACGTTAAAATCGAGGTTATCGTAAGGCGAGTGAAATTCCCGATCCTGAAGATCCGCACGGATTCGACTCATCACCATCGCCGCGTCTTCATTGCGTGTCATGGGCATAAGAACCATAAATTCTTCGCCGCCGTAGCGACAAACAATATCTTGGGTGCGAAGCGCCTTTTTTATGAATTGTCCGATGGAATTTAGAACAAAGTCACCTGCACGGTGACCGTAAGTGTCATTAAATTTCTTAAAGAAATCGATATCAATCATGACCATGGAAAGCGGATGCCCATAACGGCGGGCGCGATTGGTTTCGATCGGGAGTTTTTCATCAAAAAATCGGCGATTATAAACGCCGGTGAGCGCGTCAACATATGTCAATTTCATGTAGTTTTCGGAGATCGTAATGGCGCGCTCAATGCGCACTTCCAGTTCCTGCAAGTCAAACGGTTTGTTCAAAATGCCGTCACCGCCGGCCTTAAAAACCTTAATTTTTGTTTCGAGATTATTGACTGCCGTCATGACGAGAATGGGAATGAGCATGGTACCGGGCTGCGCGCGCAGGCGACGAATCATTTCAAGGCCATCCAATTCCGGCATAATAATGTCGGCGAGAATGACATCCGGTTTTTCAGTAGCGGCAATATTCAAACCATCAAGTCCATTGACGGCACAGATCACGTCGTAATTCCGTTTGCTGAGGAAGTCTACGACCAAATCGCGAACCGCCTTATCATCTTCGACAACAAGAACCGTGTTCTTGATTATTTCTGTGTTTGGTTCTATTTCACTCATATCACCGAATACTTTCCAGAAGTTTTTTTCGTGAGTCCGACAGTGTTCCTTTTTTCTTGAGTTCATCGGTATAGGATGCAAGAAGAAGGGGGTTGGATTCCTTTATGCTCACCGCGATAATGAGATTAACCAGATCCTGAATTTCCTCCAGCGTAACGAATTTTCCGCCGGTCTTATCCGCCATCCATTGAAAATTGCCTCGTGTTTCGACAACATTGTTACATAATACTGTGTAGACCTTGATTTTTTTTGCAATCAGGCTGTTTATTTCTGTCCGGTAGTCATTTCCTGCTGTACACTCTTCGAATGAATCCATCACTCCATGTGGCGGCTTATCTCCAATAAGTATGATCGCTTTGCCTCGAATTCCAGCCGACCAGTCAAAGTGATTCGCGTCGTGAAGCGCACATTCGACCGCCTCTGCGCCCCCGCCGCCAGCCCCCGGCTCAATCTGTGGCGAGCGTAAAAAATCGATGATCTTGTTTTCTTCGTCCGTCAGCGATAAGGCTTTGGTAACGTACGGTCCTTGCTCATGATCCTTGTACACGACCACGCCGATGCGGGCATCACGGACTCGTTTCTTTATCTCACGGACAATGAGTTGGACGTTTGTTTGCACTTCTGAAAGATAGACGTCCATACTACCGGTCGTATCAAACATAAAAACGATTTCAAGCGAACCGGAATTATGTATTTTTTCCATAAGCGGCTTGGAAAGCGATTTGTGTTCCGCAATTTTTTTAAGTAGGTCTTTTTTTTGCTTTTGTACGAGGTCGCTGCCCATGCTTTTTGTTGGGTTTTAAGACTAAGAACTTGATTTTTCAATATAGCCAAAGGCGTTACCTTGGGCAATGACTTTTTTGCACAGCCGACGAGCTCCGTAGTCCTCGGTTAAGACCGTTGAGCCATATTTTTGTCCGAGCACTAAAGACGGTCATGGGTGTTTTGGTTGAGTTTCGAATCGCTTGCAAAGACTTTTTATAATGATTAGATTCTAAGATTACAGTCCTTAGATTAAAATCCATGAAGACGATTACAACAAAATTTGTCAAAAAATACAGAAAACTCATTGTTTGGTGGATAGGAGTTTTAGGGTGGATCTATAAATCGCCTGTTGTTTACTACGTAACCGCCGTACAGAAACGCATTTTGGATCGCCATAAACTCACGACCAACGCAGCTGCGATTTCGTTTTTTACATTGCTCAGTATTGTGCCTCTTCTCTGCGTTGTTATTGCAATCCTTGCATCGTTTGTCGCATCACCCGAGGAAGCGCAGTCTTACCTGCTAAATTTTATTGGTGATAAGGTTCCGGAAAACGCACGACAATTTGTATTTGACCTTATAACTCAAAGTAAACTGATTTCAAATGTGAACTCTGTTTTGGATAATCGAGGCTGGATTGGAGCTATAAGCGTTGGTTCTCTCTTGTGGACCAGCAGCGGGGCGTTTGCGGCCGTGGAAGATGCCATGACAACCATTTTTGGCGTTAAGGCCAGAAACTATTTTGTTAGTCGCCTGGTTGAAATGGGACTGGTCATTGTAATCGGGGCTCTTTTTTTGATTGCCAGCTTCATTAGCGGCATCGTAGCTTGGTTGCATACCAACAATGTTATTTTCCTCGGTGTCGATTTTGCGCGACTTCCCTATATATGGGAACTTATAACCGAGATTCTTCCGTATTCACTCGTATTGCTCACTTATTATGTCGTCTATAAAATTTTGCCTCGAACAAACGTCCATTTTCGTGCGGCTATAACCGGAGCCGTAGTTGCCGGAGTTTTACTGTACTTGGCGTTAGGTGGATTTTCATATTATGTTTCGAATTTTTCAAAATATAACGCCTTCTATGGTTCGATCGCGGGTGTGGTGATTTCAATGTTTACGATTTATCTCGCTTCGATCATCCTCTTAATCGGTGCAGAAATGACGGAAATCGTTAATACCGAAATCGTCTCCCGAGAAGAACTTCGAGTCACGATCAAGGAATTTTTATGATCTGGCCGGTACGGTATGAAAAAATAAGACGTTTGGGTCAAGGAGGGATGGGGGAAACGCATCTTGTTTTTGATCGTCTTTCGCATCGCCAGGTCGTTCTTAAAATTTCCGAAACAGCTCAGGACGCTTTACTACGGGAGTTCAATTTTCTTTGTCTTTTCAATGACATTCATATTCCAAAAATATTTGATGGTCTTTTCGTCGGAGATACGCATTACTTCACTATGGAGTTTATTGAAGGGAGGAATTTGAAAGAAGCCGGCCTTTCAATTGACAAATTTTGGCCTTTGGTGATAAGCCTTGCTCAGGCCCTCACGCTAATACACCGAAGGGGACTCGTCCATGGCGACATCAAGCCTGAGAACATACTACTTCGATCGACAGGGGAAGTTTTTCTGGCGGATTTTGGACTTGCCCGTGAGGCACGTGATGACCGGTGGAAGGAACAGGACGCTCAGGGTACGCTCCTTTATACTGCCCCGGAGGTTTTGAAGAAAGAGTGCTGGGATTGTCGTGCCGATTTTTACGCGTTGGGGCTTACTTTGTATGAGCTCCTTTCCGGTGAGCACCCATTTGAAAAGGCACAATCCGTCCAACTTGTCGTGAATCACTTACAAACCGAATTACCGGAATTGAAGTTTACGGATGATGCTATCCGAAATTTGATTAAGAAACTGACGGCGAAAGATCCAAATTATCGATATCCAAAAGCTGAAGATATTTTGAAGGACGTTCCCGATGTACATCAGCCTAAATATTTTCAATTTGACAATTCATTTCTTGCCCGTGAAAATGAGTTTGAATTATGCCGGACTAAATGTCTTCAATCTCTTGCCGGCAAAGACTCACAGACTATTGGCATTTTTGGATCGCAAGGCGCAGGTAAGTCTTTCTTTCTTTCGCAAATAAAAAACAAACTGCAAGGCGAAGGTATTTCAATCCATGACTATCATGGCCATTTGAAGGATTGGGTCGCCGCGTTTAGTCCGGACAGCGTAGCGACCCTAAAGCCCACCGATGAAGAATCGTATGTGTCTGAACTCATAGGTCGGATCAAGATAGAACCGAAGACGGCGCTTATTCTGGAGGGAGAAAAACTTACAAAAACGGAGTTACAGTTTTTCCTGGCGTTAATTCGCAAGTCTAAGCGCGAGACACCGATTCTTTGGATTTGTACGGGTATGGACGTGGAATTTGATTTTGAATTGACACTGGAAAACCTTGATTTGGAAAACTCTCGTTCATTTCTTCAAAGATTGATGTGGGATGAGAAGTTTTCGAATGACATTTCGGATCGACTCTATGAACAAACAAAAGGTAATCCATCGCTCCTTAGCGCGGCTATTCGATTTTTGGTAGACCAGAAATTTTTGCGGCTTTCCGATACGTGGCGAATTGATGAGTGGCCCGAAAAATGGCCGGACTCGCTTAATGATTTTTTTATTGAAAAGCTCAATTCCCTCAACACCGCCGATAGAGAATTGCTGGAATGTGTAAGTGCTTTTCCGGGTGAAATCGCTCTGAATGAATTGCAATGGATAACCAAAATCGATCTATCTGTACTGTCTTCTCTTTTATCTACAGGCATTCTGTCGGACAACGCGTCCGGTTTTGAGTTTGCCAATTCTTTTGTCCGTGATGCGATTTATCGTGAAGCCGATCCAGTAAAAATGAAATCACGCCACCGAATCATTTTTGATCAATTGTCGGGTGAGCAAATTGAGCACAAGGCATTCCATGGTTTTCGCAGTGATAGCCCGACCATTGCGTATTCCTTTTTGATGAGGTTTGCGGACATCCTTAAAAAGGGATTCCAATTTGAAGAAGCTCTTGAAGCTACATTGCAAGCTGTGACTTGTTCATCCGGTAACGATCGAAATGATGCGGCATTTGAGGCTGAACTTCTGTGTGATCAACTTGGGCGTCGGGAAAAGCAGGATGAATTGCTCGGCGACTTGGAAGCGAACACTCTTTTGGATCCAAAGCACAATCTCCGTTCAAAACTCCGTCGTGCGAACTATTTGGAAAAGACATCCAAACTGGAAGCTTGTGAGGCGTTGTCACGTGAAGGCGTAGAGCTTGCAAAGAAACACGGAGTGTACGTAAGCGAATTCTATCGTCAGCTCGGGAAGAGTTTCTACCAGCGCGCCCAATGGGAAGAGGCAACGACATGGTATCGCCGCGCCCTTGAGGCCGCCATTGCCCAAAACGATGAAAAACTTATCATGGATGCGCATAATAGTTTGGGAACGGCACTTGCCAGTTCGGGAGATCAAGCCGCGGCGATATCCGAATTCCAGTCGGCTAAAATGATGGCGCTTGCGCATGGCGATGTCTCGAAGCAGATTTTATGTTCGTTTAATGTGGCAAGAGCGTTTATTGCTGAAAATGATTTTGAACAGGCAAGAGATGAGTTGGCCGCTATAAAACCAGTTATCTTAGAACTCAAAAATCGACGTTTTGAGATGCAATTTCATTTTTATTCTGGAGTCGCTGAGACAGCACTCAAAAATTTTGAGAAAGCTCTATCTTACTTCGATCAAACCGAAAAAATGAGCGATGATGTTTTTGACATTGGAATGAAAATGAAATCCTTCTCACATAGGGCTATCGTTGCCGCACGAATAGGACAAACTGAGCAGGCAAACAAA
>JANNSF010000271.1:0-7489 GCA_031402315.1 bacterium
ATCACTAGAAGTATATCACATTGGATGGATTGTCAATAATAAAACTGAAAAACGGATATCGCCAAGAGAATGACTTTCGTCATGGCGATTTGACTTGAAAAACGTGAACTTTGAGTATTGGTACATATTAACCTAACCGAAACTACCATGATAAAGCAATTCAAAGTCGAGCCGGATCAGGAAGTAAAACTCAAAAACTACGATCCGGATGAAACGTCCGATTATAAATCAGCCGATGACGCCCGCGACAAATTCAAAGAGCTCAATATGAAGCTCATTGACCTCCAGGAGTTGTTATACGCTGAAAAAAAACACTCTCTACTCATTATTTTACAGGCGATGGACGCGGGCGGTAAAGACGGGACCATCAAGCATGTGATGCGCGGACTTAATCCCCAAAGTTGCGTCGTGCACAGTTTTAAGGCGCCCTCGGATGAGGAACGCAGCCATGATTTTTTATGGCGCATTCATAAGGAAGTTCCTCCCGTAGGCTATGTTGGTATATTTAACCGATCCCATTATGAAGATGTTTTGGTGACGCGCGTGCACAAATGGATCACCCATCATGTCGCCAAACAGCGTTTTAATCAAATCAATGAATTTGAAGAGTTGCTGACAGAGAGCGGCGTGACGATCCTTAAGTTCTTCCTGCATATTTCCAAGGAAGAGCAGCGCAAAAGACTTCAAGAAAGGCTGGACGATAAGGAAAAACACTGGAAGTTTTCCCTCAACGATATGAAAGAGCGCGAGCAGTGGGAGGATTACATGAGCGCGTTTGAGGATGTTTTTTCAAATTGCAGTACCAAAGTTGCGCCGTGGTATATTATTCCGTCCAATAAGAAATGGTTCCGAAATCTGGCGGTCGCAAAAGTGATCGTGCAGGCGATGGAGAATATGAACCTCCATGTTCCGGCCCCAAAAGAAGATTATTCAAAAGTAGTTATAAAATAAGGCTGATATATCTACTCCACTATGAATTTGCCATTCATCGTTTTGTAATGTGCCGGCTGAAACGTGCATACAAAGAGATACTCGCCGGGTGGAGGTGCGTCAAATTCAATTGTCACGGACTGGCCGGGATCAGCCAATTTACTGGCCGCGATAATGCCAGGAACTGGCGGCAAGTAGCCTCCACCTTCTCCGACTTTTGCGGCCATGTCGCCAAGCATATCCAATTCTATCCCTCGATTTTTACCTTGAAGATCATAAATAATGATATTATGGCGCATCGTAGGTAATGTGGATTTATTGATCAAGGTAAGCTTAATATAGGAATCGCGCGGGACTCGCAATTCCGTCACGTCATATTTCATAACGTCTCCCGGTACGCTGATTGATATCTCGACCTGAGTTTTTCCGCAGCCAGGCCCCATCATCAGAGCGGAAAAAATTATCACAATGGAGTACGCTGCCCGGTTCATAACCTTCCCTTCTCAATTTAGTTGAATATAGAGGAATATAGGCTAATTTTTAATATCAAAATCAATTATCTTCGTAGGCTATCCAAGAATCCCTTCGGGAGCCGTTTCGTTAAAAAATCATGGGATTATTTTAAAAATTTATCGTAACCTCTTCCCCGAATTAATTATTGGGATTGGTATGAATGTAGTATTTCAAACGCGTTATAAAGCAAGCCTTGTCAAGAGCCCCGTCTGTATCGGTTTGGATACGGACATACGGCTTATTCCTGAATTCTTGCAATCGGAACTTAATCCCTTATTTGAATTTAATAAACAAATTATCGACGCGACGATCGACCTTGCGGGCGCGTATAAACCGAACTTTGCTTTTTATGAGGCGCACGGTGTTCAGGGCTGGGATGCGCTGTATGCGACGGTGAATTATATCCGTCAAAAGGGCGGAGACTGTATCACGATTGCCGATGCAAAGCGTGGGGATATCGGCAATACGGCGAAAATGTACGCGCAGTCGATTTTTGATGATTTGGGGTTTGACAGCGTGACCGTCAATCCCTTCATGGGCAGCGATGCAGTAGAGCCGTTTTTGGAGCGCGAAACATGCGGGGCTTTTATTTTGTGCCTGACTTCCAATAGTGGCGCCATGGACTTTCAGTTTATGGAGGGTGGGGGAGAGTATTTGTTTGAAAAGGTCGCCAAAAAAATTACTTCCTGGAATCGCCTTGGCAATGCCGGACTGGTGGTCGGCGCTACACGGGGAGAAGATATGTACCGTGTGAGGGAAATTGCAGGGGATGCACCTTTTTTGATTCCGGGTATCGGCGCCCAGGGCGGGGATCTTTATGCGGCGGTTCGGACGAATTATAGAGACGGGAAGCATCTGGCGTTTATCAATTCATCCCGTAGCATTATTTATGCCTCCGGAGGGAAGGATTTTGCGGAAGCGGCACGGGAAGCGACGTTGGAATTGAAAAGGCAAATTGAATTGGTCATGGCTTAGTGAAAGCTAACCACAGAGACACGGAGAACACAAAGAAACACGGAGAAAACGAATAAATAGCTCCGTGATTCCTCCGGGGATCCGTGGTCATGTATTTCTCAGGTTTTCAAAAAAAAATTGCATTCGATAGACGCTCCTTATATATTGCGCCCCACGTGAATAGGAATTATTCATCGGGCGCTTAGCTCAGCTGGTTCAGAGCGTCTCGCTTACACCGAGAAGGTCCTTGGTTCGAATCCATGAGCGCCCACATTGTCATCTTATTGTCCAAATCAGTGCACGATAATTTTGTAAGGAGTTTTCTATGAATCCAAGACTTACAGGGCTTTTGAACCATTATGAATCGGAAGCCAAATCCACCGAGCGTATGCTCAAAGCGATCCCCACCGACAAAATGAATAAGAAAATCCACGATAAATTTCGTTCCGCCGGCGAATTGGGTATGCACATAGGGGACACGGTCCGGGACATTACGGAATCTTTTAAAGCCGATAAACTGGTTATGACATGGGAGACAACCAAGGTGCCTACGGACGCGGCCGCCATTGTGAAGCATTACACAGCAGCTTTTGAGGAATTTCTGAATGCCGCCAAGAAATTTACAGACGCACAATTGGAAAAAAAATACGTTTTTGAGATGGACGGTAAGGTCATGTGGGAGCCGACCGGCTATGAATTCATAGGTGGCTATCTGTGCCATGAGATTCATCATCGGGCACAAATTGGCGTGGTTTTGCGGGTTTTGGGTGCCAAAGTGCCGGGTATGTATGGCCCAACGGCGGACGATATGTAGGATTTGGAGGTCTGGCGCACTATGGGTATTTTGTTGTTCTGAGATTAATTTTTGACTTGACTTTATGTACCTTGATGAGTTACCATACGTGTCCAAGGGTGTTTTGTAGGTCACTGTGAGAGTATTATAGAATAGTTGTTTGTAGTTTATTAACGGTTCGGGCTTTAATTTTAGTTGGAATCTTAAACTATGAGTTTTGATGGGATTTGTTTTAATCAGGCTTTTCAATTCTTTTCGTCAATAATATATTAACTAGGGAGGGGACATGGCAATCAAACAAAATATTATTTCTTTGGTTTCATTTATTAACACTATAAAAGGAGAATTGGTGATGAAAAAGTACTTTGTACGTCTCATGACCTTGCTGAGCATGATGCTTTGTCTATCTTCTATGGCGTGGGCACAAGATCCTACGACACAGATCAGTTTGGTGGACAAGAATTCAAACGGCAGGGCCAATATCGGGGACAGTTTGACGGTGACTGTAATTGGTGCGTCGAATGTATACGACGCCTACGTGTATTATCCTTCGAACAACTATGGAAAAATCAACCAGGGAACTTTTTACGATATCGATTCCGCAGGATTCGATCTGACCGACAATTCTCCTGGTGATGGCGACGGTTTTCCGGACTTTATTCAGCTCTTGCCTACGGCTGTGACGGGCACCTATAAAGGTACATTCGTTATCGCAAAAGGCAATGTAGTAGCAAACAGCGTTTCTTTTACGTATTACTTTACTCGCGGCACGTCAACAAAAGATACCGCGTATACCTCAACAACAGCGACTCTTAATAGCCGATTTGACAACACGCCTCCGACGATCGCAGGTGGTGACTATGTTCAAATAACTGATGCGACGACACAAGGTACCGATTTGTCAGTAATTGTAGGCACCAAGATCGCGGCTCGTTATACTGATGCTGCCGGCGATCTTCAACTCGCGGTGGCGGATATGAGCAATTACGGTGGGAGTGCAACCCTTAATCTTGCTCTCAAGAAAGCTGGTGCACTTTATGCCGACACGATTACGACCACGACCAAAGCCGGTACAGACGTAATCATAACGAGCGGAACGAACACCAATGTTCCTTCCGTGGCGCAAGTGAAGGTTACGTTAACCGACTCATCGGGAAATGTGACAGTCGACTATCTCAATATGTCCGGTATCAAAGCGGTGGACTTAACGGCCCCGACTAATCCCGCCGGCGGAAATTTTACGTATATTCACTACGATGACAATAATAATAGCCGCGCCGATGCCTCCGACGGCAATGCAATCATCAACTCAGGCGAGCGCGTTGTCCTATATTTTGCCATGGCTGCTAATGACGCAGCCGATTTCGGCAATATAGCGAATGCCGGGACGTATCTGGGCAATTATAACGGATTTGGGCAATTGAAAATTGATCTTTCTGGTTTTGGTATTACGAATGGATCGCCCACCGGTGTATTAACGATTGGGTCAAATGGTGCGACGGGTCTTACCTTTGCAGGTACGGCTCATCCGAATTCGTTAAATCAGGCCTTTTACGACGCGACCAATAAGCGTTTTGTGGTTGATATGACCGTCGGAACCGGCGGCCTGGAGATGGCGGCCAATACAATCGATGCTTTGGTGGCGCGCACCACGATTGATAACAATGGTAATCAATCCAATAAGCCTGACCTTACTTCGAACTATACGAATTATACATTGAACAAAGCAGTAGATGCGCTGCCTTCGACGATTAACTTCACGGGTATACCGGCCGGCGGATTCGGCTTTTCAGCGTTTACCGATGTGAATGGTGATGGGATTGCGGGCGTTGGCGATGGTGTGACGATTAGCGCCAATGTGGCCAATGCCGTATCGGTTGTAGCGGATCTTCGCAATATTGGCCGTGGTTTTACCGCGATGTCAGCAACCGCGTCGCCGGGTGTGTATGCCGTTTTGACAGGCCCCAACGCAACGATTTCGGTCTTGGCGGACACGTCTTCCCTTACCGCTTCGGATGCGGACAATGCGAACACAACGATTACAATTTATGTCACGGATGCCGGCGGCAATGTAACGACGGCCACGACAGCGGCTTTGAGCGTAGATAACATTGCAACCTATGCGCCCGTGGTTTCGGTTATATCCAGGCCGAACGGTGCTCTTCGACTTAGGATCAATGATGGTCCAAACCGGTCGAATCGTTCTGCAAGTTTGTCATTTCAAAATGACATGCAGGGTGGTATTGCGGGATCCGGTGTTTATAGAGTGTATAGCAACAACGGTTCCGGCGCGATCAGTTTCGTAACGCCGGTTGCTACGATTGCATATGCCGGTGCTACAACCAACTACGATTCGCCATCTTTTGCCGATAATACAACCGTTTCTTACGCGGTTATTCCGGTCGACGATGCCGGTAATACGGGCGATCAAAGTTTAACCGCTTCCGGAATTACTTCGACCGGTAGCGCCGTCACTTTCTTCGAACCTTCGAATGGAACAATTTTTGGAAATGCGGCTAACACCACTGTCCGCGTTCGTGCCAACGGATCGGAAATGTATGAGACGGATCCGGTTTCGGGTACCGCCCCTACGGTTGTGTTTTGGGCACGCGCTATTGACATGGATCTGGCAACCGTCGGAAATCAACCCGGTCAGTGGTTCAATTTGGGTGGCGCCGGACTTAACGGCGACATTTGGTCCCAGGTATACAATGCCAACAGCTTTATTGGAGCGGATCCAAGCGGCGCGGTCAATCGTGCATACGAAGTGACTGCGTTTACAACCGACAACGCCGGCGCATTTTATGCCAGCGTCGATGCAGCTGCTGCAGCCAATGGCAAAATCAATATTTTTGCGGATGCCGTTCAGCCTCTCTTAACGCTCACCGCGATCAATGGTATTACCGGTTCGGGTATCAATTCTAACTTCACCGTAGATGTCGACGCCACCGGCGTAACGACGTTTGTTTACAATATCGCCGACAACTACGCGATTGATCCGAATATCGGAACGATGAATATTTTTATTAATGGTACCAGCGTAACCACGTCGGCCAGAACCTTTAGCGATCTTGTCGCCAATGGTACTCTTGCGATTGCTGGTAATAATTATACGATTACGCACGACATGTCTCGATTTGCGGGTTCAGGTACCGCAAGCATTCAAATTCAAGTGACGGATGGTCGTACCGCAGCGAGCACAAGTTTGCTGCAGAATTTTACCGTTTCGGACAATGTTCCTCCGGCGTTTTATTTGAAGGAGCCTTTTACAGGAACAGCATTCCGCAATAGCTTGCGTATTGATCTCGATCCTACAGGTCAAGGCAATTCGGCAACGATGTCGGAAGCTCAGATTCAGATTGATCTTACCTCGGCTTTTGCATCTCCGACAAACCTCGGAACCGTCACGACGGCAGCCTTGGTGAATCCTTTCCCAATACCGGCCAATGTCGCGCTCGTAAATGGCACGACCTATTTTATTCGTGCTCGCGTGGTTGATGCGGCTGGCAATGTATCCTTCACAGCCGCCAATTCGATCATCTATGATGCGGTCGGACCGGTTGTCACGTATGCTTTCCCTGAAGCTAAACTCGTCGGCGGAAAACTCCGCATTTCGAATGCCAACACAGGAAACAATGTAAAATTGGTTGCTACCTCAGCGTCCAAAGACATTGCAAATCTGTCGTTCAGAACACGTCTGATTACGGCAGGAACTTTTAATGGCGCCAACTCGGATATTCCGAATATTACGATTTCAAGTGGCGGTGTAATGGAAGGTAATTTTAACTCGAACGCTAATTTCGGTGGCTTGGAATCCGATGTTGTCATCGAAGCCACAGCTACAGACATTTCGGGAAATACCTATCCTCCGCAGATATTCACAATCTACGTGGATAATAAAGCGACCAACTATACGGTTACCTCAGTCAATGGCGATGTGGAACTGGGTTCCTTCGGTTCGATTCTTGCCGGCGATACTATCACGGTCGTACTCAATACACTAGACAATGATGTGGCTACCGCAGCATTGACGTTCAATAACTATGAAGTCAACACTCAGCAAATAACCTTAGCGGGTATTACCACTCGTTCCGGCAATACCTGGACGGTGAAATTTCCGACGCGTTATAATGATGGGAATAAAACGGTTTTTATGAGACCGACCGTTGAAGGCACCGTTAACGACTTCGTTGCGGTCTTCTACGATTCGATGGGCAATGCAACCGCATTCGCTAATTACGTCGGATTTGGTTCGGCCGGTACAGCCATGGGTACGATTCTGGTTCAGACCACAGCGAC
>JANNSF010000272.1:0-17593 GCA_031402315.1 bacterium
GCACGCTCCGGTTCCAGCCCGACCATGGCCTTCCGCTCTTCAATCGTTTTTGATTTCAATTCCATCCCCATTCTATGAATCCGATCTTGCGTCAATTGAAATCCATTTATTTTCTCCGGATTGTACGTCTCGAGCTGCATCGCCATCGAGGCTAGTGTCGTGACGGTGCCGGCAACACCCAGCATTCCAAATTCACCGTCTGTGAATGGCGTTAGATTTTTGGAAAATTCGTCATGAATGAAGTTTTGTAACGCTTCAATTTCTTCATTCGTAACCGGATCATTTTTGAAAAAGCGTTCGGTCATTCTTACCGCACCAATATTCATACTAATTTTATGTTGTATTGAACGGTGATCTCCCAAAACAAATTCTGTGCTTCCACCTCCGATATCGATAAGTAGCGTCCGATCTTGACGGTCTCCCATAACAACCCTCCCGCCCAGATACGTCCAACGGGCTTCTTCATCTCCGGATAGAATTTCAACATTAATTCCGGATTCCAATAGAAATCGCGAAATAACTTGATCTCTGTTCGCGGCATCTCGAAGTGCACTTGTTCCGCAGGCAATAATCTTGCCACACTCCAAACGCTTAGCTTCCGTCTGGTACAACTTCAAAACCTCACACGCACGGGTTATCCCTTCCTCCGAAATATTTCTCTCTGCATCTACGTGTTTGCCCAAACGAATAATTTTCTGCCTTTCAAAAACTGTATTGATTTGACCCATCTGACAATCTGCAACCAGAAGCAATACGGTATTTGTTCCGATATCGATCGACGCAATTCTCATTCGCGTTCCTCAGGCTTGATAGGCAATATCATTCTAAAAGTAGATCCCTTCCCCATTTCACTCTCAAACTCAATCGTTCCACCATGCCGCTGTGCGACACCAAAGGCCTCGGATAGACCCATGCCGGTACCATCCCCGACATCTTTGGTAGTGAAAAATGGATTAAATATCTTATCACGAATCGCGTCGTCCACTCCGTCGCCGTCGTCGCGAATAGTCAGGATTAGTGTCGAGTCTTTATCGCCCGTTGAAATCCAGATATTCCTTGCGCCCGTTTTTCGAGCGATCGCATCCACGGCATTTTTCAGCAATTCTAAAATGGCTACATTAATTTCTCTCGGATTGCCGTAAAGTGTGCCTTTGGCATGATACTCAGTGTGCCATGTAATGTCTCTACGGAACTGATTGAGATACATATGCTCCATCGCATGAAGCCCCTCATGAAGATCAAAAGCCTTTTCATCGGACTCATTGAGTTTCGAGAAATTTTTCAGCTCCGTAATTATTTTTTCAATTCGCTCGGCCCCGATCAGAGAGGACTGAATGGAGGATTTCATATTTTCTATCAGACTATCGGCGCCTTGGACCTTTTTTAGGTCCGAAAGCAACAGCGACATGTTGGCCTTTACAAACGTGAGAGGGTTATTGACTTCATGAACGATGCCGGCCACCATTTCACTGAGCCCCGCCAATTTTTCGACGTGAATTAATTGAGCCTGGGTGGTTTTCAGGTTGGTCAGCGCCGATTGCAATTCACCCGTACGCTCATGGATTTTTTGTTCAAGCGTGACGTTCATTTCCTTTATTTGCTTGTACGCTAGAGCATTGTCCATTGCAATGGCAAACTGATTACTGAAAGTTTTTAGTAGGTCCAGATCGTCCCGATCGTATTCCAATTCCGATTTTTTCTCACCTAAAAATGCCAAGCCGATGACTCTATTCTTATTTTTAAACCGCACGGAAAAAATAAAACCCGCTTTGTGAAGTTCCTCATCGGCGCTCAATTCATGTACTTCTCGTTCCACAGCCCGTACGATCGATTCTTCCCGGGCGTTCAACTTGATGGGCACCTTGGAACCGCGCTCCTTTTCATCGGGAATTTTTGCATCGACCAGCCTATAAAAGGCGCCGTCTTGATCCAAAAGGTACAGCGCCATACGCGGGATATTCATCAGTTCCACAACGCGATTGGAGAAGATATCAATTAGTTCCAGCAGAGAAATAGTGTTGTTGGATTCGCGGGCGAACGTAAGAATGCTCTCTTTGTAGTCGTAGTCTTTTTTGAACAACGTGCGGTCAATCCAGGATTGCAGCCATTCTTTAAGAGGCCAAAATACGATCGACAGAAAAATAAATACAATAATTAAGAAAGGATTCTCCAGAACACGAGTATCCACGCCAAACACTAGCGATAGGATTCCCACGATGAGAGCGTACACAATAATGACGACTATGCTTAAAACGGCGATGAGCATGCTGCGACGAAAGACAAAATCAACATCCATAAGGCGGTGGCGGACAATAGCTATTCCCATGCTAACCGGTAACAGCATCATGGTCACCATGCTCATTTCCGAAGCCCATACCCAAAATTCAGATTGAACCATACTACCCTGGGTAAATATTTTTGGCAACATCTCAAATGCGATGAGCGGTAAAATGCCGAATACGACACCGAACATGAGCCACTTTATCTTTATCCGTTCCTGCGAATGATGAATGCGCCGATAATTGTACACGGCAACCGTGATCCCCGAAAGAAGAAACGTCACGGCGGAACCAATTGTCAGCTGATAGAAGAAACTGTTATGAACAAAATTCCAGTGCGCGTACACATAGCCTAAGCCTACCAATAGAGCGTACGCGTAAATTACATAGACTGATTTTGGATATTTGCGAATCCAGAGACTTTGTCTTGGAAAAATACTGAAGAGATGAAAAAAAGTCACCGCCGACCAAAATTGACCGACGTTGCCCATCGTATTTTTTATCATCAGCCATGAAAATGGAAATAGAAAGGGCAAGACTTCACCCACTACAAAAGCCCAGTAAGCCAATATACTCGTTAAACAAAAAAGAAGTGATACGGTTTCGAGTGGTCGAATGAAAAAAACAAAAAGCCCAATAAATCCCAGAAGCAGGCCTACAATAAATCGCGGATGAATGTAGATAAGGCGAATTGTCCATAAATCAAGTTTAAAGACGAGTTGTAGTTGGAATTCCCTGCCGTCACGACGAATTGTATAATCTCTAGGAGTAAGCGGTAAAAGTTGATCGCCTGCAACTTTATGATACAATAAACGACGAGCCCGCCTATCGGTTGGCATATCTTGGAATACTTCCGAATTGCTTCTGAGAATAAGCGTATCGCCCGACCGTAGCCCTTGATTATACGCTTGGGAATTAACTCGGACACCGGGAATGTAGGCTTTCCAACCTTCATTGGGTATTTCCCAATCACCTTCGCTGGTCAAATCAATGTCGGGCAATATTCCTGTAATTTCCTGGTACGCATTCCAAGACAGCGATGTAGGCAAAATAAGATTGAAGAACGGAAGTCCAGGTATCATCATCAGAATAAATACGATGGCGAGAATTTTTTTTGTCATAGGCTAGATCCGAAGGTGCTCTAGTAAATAAGCCATCCATTCTCCATCCTGATCAATGCGTGTTGGCGTTAGGTCATTGGCCTTAAATAATTCCAGCATCGCCCCATTTTCTTCCATCAAAATCCCGGACAGGATCAGAAATCCCTTTGCGGAAAGCCTTTGTCGAAAGGGTTGCAATAGATCAACCAAAACCGAACGTTGAATATTCGCCAGGATGCCGTCGTACACCTTGGGCCATTGGGCGGGTAAAGACTGAAGCGATGACAAAGAAACGCTTACACGATCGGTGCATGTATTCAATTCAATATTTTCTTTGGAATTGATAAATGAGTCCTCATCAATATCAAAAGCATAGACCGCTTTGGCGCCAAGTTTTGAGGCCGCAATCGATAGAATTCCCGTTCCGGTTCCGGCGTCCAGGATGGTTTGTTTTTTTATATTTCGTGATTCAAGCAGCCGAAGAACGAGTTGCGTGGTTTCATGCGTGCCCGTGCCAAAGGACATTTTCGGGTCAATGATAAGAACATGCTCGCCAATTTTACTGCGATACTTTTCCCAGGAAGGCCGAACGACGAATTTTTTAGAAATTTTGCGTGGTTTGAAATTTTTTTTCCATTCCGACTCCCAATCTTGTGACTTCATTTTATCAATGGTGACCGAGACGGCTTTCCCCAGACGGTCCTCAAGAAAATTTCGCAAAATCTTTTCCGTCGGCATTGAGCCAAGATCAAAATATGCAACCAGAGAATTCTTTTCTTCAATCACGCCGGTGGCGCCTATTGCAAACAGTGCTTCGGAAGTCGAATCCTTATTAGATGAACCGGATATTCGCGTTTGCCACCAATAGCGGATTCGAGCCAGCTTAGGCTTTACGTTCTTAACTGTTCTTTTTCGTAATTTTGCGATCGGAGGTTGTTTTTTTCTACTCGGCATCGGCATGCACCCGTTACTAAAGAACCGACACTTATTTTAGCGCTTGAAAAACAGCATGGGCGAGGGATTGATTGGTTTGCGCCTTATCCACAAAGGCGCTGATATTATAGGAGCCGGACTGATTGAGTTTCGCAAATTCATCAAGTTGATCATGGTCTCCATAGACGATCACCGGGATTGCTTTGTTTTCGGAATTGGTAAGCGAAACTTTATTGAGAATCATATCGCAATCCACCGGATCAATGACGACGGCATCGGGGAAAAATTTCGAGAAAATGTCCTGCGAGATTTCGTCCGGACTCGTTACCATGACCTGATAGCCACTGGTTTTAAGCGCGCGGCTGGCAAGGATTCTTGGAATCCGATCGCGGTCAATAACAATAATACGCTTTTGGTCTTCATCCCTTATTTCTTTGGCGTCCAATTCATCTACAATTTTGGAAGCTTCTAATATTAGACTTGTAACATTGACCGATAATGTTTCTTTGGGGGGTTTCGACGCGTCGGTAAATACATAACGTATATTTTTCATGGAGGCCAGTTGCAAAAATGCATCTTCTTTGATCGCGTCTTTACTGGTCGAATACACGACCTTCCCCTCTCGTAGATAAATATCCCCGATCTTATTTTTTTGCTTATCAAAGAACTCGAATTCTCCGGTGCGCCGGCTTTGTTCCTTTTCCTGAGCTTCGGCAAAAAAATGCGCAATCGGAGTGTACCGCATTTTGAGTTTGGCCTCCGCAATACGCAATTTGCTCCGTGTAAGCACCTCCGCAATGTGAAATGGCTTACTGATCGCGTCTACACCACCCACCTCGAGGCCTTTGACAATTTCGTCCGGATTAAAATGCCCCGTAACAAAAATTACCGGAATACTTGACGTGGTATCGTCTTCCTGCAGCTTCTTCACGACTTCATACCCTGTCATTCCCGGCATCATCACATCCATGAGTATCAATTGGAACGGAGTCTTCTTTAGTGTGGCCAAGGCCTCGGCGCCATTGGATACATAAACGGCTTCAAATCCCTCACGTTTAAATATCCGAACAAGCGGCTCTACCGCATCCGGCTCATCGTCGCAGATAAGTACAAAATCCATGGTTCCGGAATTCATCCGCTACACTTCCTTACCCAAAAGACGCCGACACTTGCTGATGATCTTATTGGTCGGAGCTGCTATGATATTTTTTTGTGAAATTTCCCCTTGCGAAAAACGGAAAAATCCATCTTCCCAATAGATCATGTCGTAGATCGCGTCTTCGCCGCTGACCGGGCCCAAATCGGCACTAAAAATCTGTCCTTTCATAAAATACACATTGCCTTCCAGGGTGCCGTCGGAAATCAAAAGACTCCCGGTTTTTATCGTATTACTCAAAAGTTGGAGTATGTCAATAACACTGACATCCCCGAGTTTTCCCAGAAATCCATCGTGCAGCGTCGCTTTTTCCTTTTCAAAGGCATTGACATGACGCAGCATGCTGTCAATGCGCAAAAGCAGATCCTGGCGCTTTGTATTTCGCTTAACCAGATACTCATTGGCGCCGGCACGAAAGGCACGGATCTCGGTCAACATATCGTCAATCGCCGTAAAGAAGACAAACGGGACCGTCGGCACGGCAGACGTATCTCGTATGCGCTGGCAAAGTTCAAAGCCATTCATATCCGGAATAAAAATATCGCTGATCACCATGTCCGGCTTTTCCTTATTGACGATTTCAAGCGCCACGCTGCCACTGGCCGTATCGAAAACAACATAATCTTCCTTGATCAAGGTTCCTTTGATCAGTGTGCGCGTCGACTCGTCCACGTCGACAAGTAGAATTTTAGAACTTTGCCTGCGATGTTCAGTCATGCATCACCTCTAATTACCTTTGTTTTCGTCTGTGACACGACAATACTCCATTAGTACGTTCATCGTGGCCGTATGGACGGTCGGCGTAACATTTACCGCGGTACTTTCGAATCGAAATACGCCATCTTTCCACTCGCCGAGGTTATACACCGCGTCTTCACCTACAAATTGTTTGTATTCCGCGTGCAGCATGCGCCCGTCATCAAAATACAGTTCCGCCTTCTCGACGTCGCGCGTAATTGTCAAAATGCCTGTCTTCTTATTCATGATCAGCAACTGAAAAACATCGACCAAACTTAAATCTGAAAATTTTCCATAAAGTCCGTCTTGAATTTCCTTTTCGGCTTGTTTGATCTCATTGGATTTGGCCAACATCGCCTGAACTTTGGAGACCAGTTCTTCTTTCTTGATATTCGACTTGATCAGGTAGTCGTCCGCGCCGGTCCTTAATCCGCGAAGCTCCGTCGCCACCTGGTCTATCGAAGTCAGAAACATAAAAGGCACCATAGGTACTTTGGAGGTCTCACGCACTTTCCGGCAAAATTCAAATCCATCCATTTGCGGCATCAAAATGTCCGAAATCACGAGATCCGGTAATTGCTCATTTACAACATCGAGCCCGTCGATTCCGTTTTCGGCTTCGATGACTTCGAAATTTTCTTTCCGCAAATTGATGCTGAGCAGCGTCCGGACGGTTTTATTATCATCAACAATTAATATCTTCTTTTTCATTCACCGATCCTTTTTATGCATAAATTCCACGTAACTTCAAAACTTCCGCAACACGAGCAACGGCTAAAACATACGCGCCGACCCGCATGGGCTGGCGGTGTTTTTGAGCGATCGAATATACGGATTCGAAACTATCCAACATAGTACGTTCTAACCGTTCATGAACTTCACCAAGCGTCCAAAAGAATCCCATCCGATTCTGTACCCATTCGAAATAGGAAACCGTAACACCACCGGCATTGGCCAGAATATCCGGAACCACTAAAATTCCCTTCTCCTGCAAAATCAAATCCGCCGCGGCCTGAGTTGGACCATTGGCGCCCTCGCAGATTATTTTGGCTCCAATACGAGATGCATTTGAGACGGTAATTTGGTCCTCCAATGCCGCCGGAATAAGAACGTCGCAGTCCAACTCCAGTAATCTCTCAGGGGCAATTTTTTCCGCACCTGTAAATCCGGCAAGCGAGCGGCGATTTTTGGAGGCAAACATCATCGCATCTTTTATGTCAATACCCTTCGGATTATGGTAAGCACCCGAGAGGTCACTAATACCGATGATTTTGCAACCCTGCTCCATCAAAAGGAGCGCTGCGGACGATCCAACGTTTCCAAATCCTTGAATTACAATTTCGCTTTGTTTCGGATTGATCTTCATCTTCTTCATCGCCGCCAGCGTGATCAACATGACACCTCGACCGGTTGCATCCCGCCGGCCCTGCGAGCCGCCCATCGCTATGGGTTTGCCGGTGACCACCGCCCCTTCCGTGCGGCCTACGTGCATACTGTAGGTATCCATAATCCATCCCATTTCACGCTCTCCCGTATTGACGTCCGGTGCGGGTATATCCTTGTCAGGACCAAAGATCTCAACCAAATTGGCCGTATAACGGCGGATAACTTTTTCATATTGTGCTTCCGACAACCTTGTAACATCACATCGGATCCCACCCTTGGCACCGCCAAACGGGATATTGACGATCGCGCACTTCCATGTCATCCATGCCGCAAGCGCCCTAACCTCCTCAAGGTTTAACACCGCGGCAACACGAATTCCTCCTTTGGAGGGACCACGAATCGTGCTGTGGATCACCCGATAGCCTTCAAAAACCTGCACCGTCCCGTCGTCCATTGCGATGGGAATTGAAACCGTAACTTGTTTTTCGGGCGTCTTCAAATAACTGCAAATACCGGAATCGAGCTCCAGAATATCGGCCGCCAAATCAAATCGCTTGAACATCGAATCAAAAGGATTCGACTCTTCGATCACCATAGTGGGTATTTGATCTCAAAATAAATCTGTCAAAAAATTAGAGATAAATGGCGTTAAAATCAAAGTTTTTAATCCAATAGCCGTCCGGTTTAAAAAAATGAATGACTTGCAATTAAGAATAGGCGGTTTGCATTTGATTTGTGACTTGCTACATATTCTAAAAGTAAAATGAGCCGTCAATTCTAAACAAGGAACCGATGAAAACTTATATTGTTTCCGGTGCAGGAACCGGAATTGGTCATGCGATTGCCAAAAAACTGGCCGACCATCCCGACGACCGTGTCATTCTCTGTGGAAGAAATGAATCCAATCTCACGATGGTGCTACGTGAATTCCCCAACCCAAACCATCATGCTATCGCCGTGATGGACATTCGATCACTGGAAAATATTCAATCCGCCATTCATACCCTGAAGCTCGAATCAATTGACGGCATCATCGCCAATGCCGGTATCGGCGGAGCCAATTTTTTCGGGCCGGATGACCGCTGGCAGGATGTGATTCAAACAAACCTGACCGGAACGTATTTTTTCGTCAATGTATGTCTTCCGCTTTTGAAAAAGAGTTCGGAGCCCTATAAACACATTACAATCATTTCATCGGTTCTTGCACGACTTGGAGTTCAGCACTATTCGGCCTATTGTGCCAGTAAATCCGGCCTTCTCGGTCTTATGAGAAGCTGGGCACAGGAATTGGCGTCGGAAAAAATTCTTGTCAATGCGATTTGCCCAGGGTGGGTCAACACGCAAATGGCTCAAAGCGGTATGGAGGAAATTTCAAAGGGATTAAAAATTTCTAAGGACAAATTCCATGAAATGGCGATGCAGAATGTTCCTCTCCGCAAGATGTCCGAGCCGGAAGAAATCGCGGATCTGGTCCATTATCTCCACCACCAACAGAGTGTTACGGGACAAACGCTGGATATTAACAATGGGTCGGTGATGAATAGCTAACTCCTTCGTTCCACGATCTTTCGCTACAGCTAATTACGATGATGTGAGGAGCACAAAATCTGATTACGTTGCATTTTTTCGGAAACTTTCACTACTATGCGCCGGCTTCATCGACAATACCAAACCGCGAAGGGTGCGGAGGCAGATTGATGATCTCTTCAGGAAAAAATGAAACGATATAGTCAATAATTCCACGGACCGAAGTGAATGCTATCGGTTCGTGCATTTCATTAACGATCGCGATGTGACGCACTTCGTGTTTACGTAGAATTCGCACGGCTTCTTTTATTGGATCGCGCATCTGCAGACAAACCGGATTAGGTCTCATAAAATCATCGACGATGGCCTTTTCGTAGTCCGGAGTTTTATGAGCAATTTTGTACAGTAGAAACCGCTCGGTGAGAATACCGACCAGCTTCTTGTCACGGACCACCGTCACGCATCCGATATTGTGATTGGCCATTTTTTGAACGGCGTCTTTCAGACAACTCCCGGATTCAACACTCAATGCCGTCGGCGGGTCCAGAACGCCCATTGGTCTGTCAAAATCTTCGACGCCAATTTCATTCTTTTCAGCGAAGGTTTTTGGCACATAATCGGATCCGGTTTTCTCCAATTTCAAATGCATGATGTCAATAATATGATCCAGAATATCTTCCACCGTTAGAACCCCGCTTGGATCGCCGACGTCGCTTAGAACCGTGATATTACGAAATCCACCAAAGGACATTTCATTGAGCGCGTACGCCGCGGAATCGTCCTGGTACAGATAATTGGGATCCGTTGACATCAATTGTGTGACCGGAGTTTTTCCAAATTCAAGGTGCATGGAAGTTAAATTGCGAAGTATATCGCGTTCCGTCAGAATACCCACCAGAGCCTCACGATCTTTGATCAGGACGCATCCGGTTTGATTTTTTTCCATCAGTATCACCGCTTCAGTAACCTTTGCCGTTTTGTCCAGATACAACGGTTTACGAGGATTGAGCGAATCCACTCTGGCTTTTGTTAAATCTTCTTTCATGGCATCCTCACTTTATTTTATGTGATTCCACGCGGTGAATGCATTTTGTCAAGCTCCAAATTTCATGAACTGGAAATTATCGGTGTGATCTTCGAGAAAACTTTGTTTTTCGTAATCAGAGCTAAAGAATAAACCCGTGGCCAGAGCGTCTGTGTCGCGGCAATTATTGCCAATAATGGAAAGGCTTTCAAACTTTGCATTACCAGGCATGGCCAGCTTTGGATCGATCAAATGATGGTACACATGCCCTTGTGATAGAAAATATTGCTCGTACGAACCGGATGTTGCGACCGCTTGATTTTTAAGTGAAATAATTTTTGCGATTTTAGAAACATTCTCGGGATCCCTTACGCCAATGGTCCACGCTTCCGATTCCGATTTTCCACCCAGGGTTGCAATATCGCCGCCCAGATTGACTAACGCTTGCCCGACACCCTCTTTGACCAAGATCTCTATTGCGCGATCCGCCGCATACCCTTTCGCGATACCGCCCAGATCGATTTTCACATCGTCGGACAGGAAACGAACTGTCGGTGCGGAGCGATCACCGGACAGGATTATTTTTTTATGAAAGAAACGATCGGCCAGCCGAACCCATTGATTCTCCGGAGGCGGTTCGGTACGGTGCTTCACATCCCAAAGCGCAATCACTTTTCCAAGGCCCGGTTCAAAAAATCCGCCGGTGGCCTGCGACCAGTGTAAAGCCCTTGCAATGAGCTCTGACGTTTCAGGAGAAACAGAAACCTCTTGATCAAACGCCAGCCTGTTGACCTTGCCTATTTCACTGCTATCGGAATAAAATGTCAGGATCCGTTCCAAGCGATCCAATTCCTCGAAGGCACTTTCCATCGCGCGGTATGCGCGATCCGCATCGTCGTGAACGACCTGAATTTCCCCGATCGTTCCCATCAAAGGTCGCGACATCGTATACAGTCTACGATTACGAAATAGCACCGGTCCAAGTCCTGCACCGGCGCATACCAGTAAAAAGCCGGCTCCTGTTTTAAGAAATTTTCTTCGAGTCATGTCGGTCGATTCCGAGTTTTTCATAATCTGTTCCTTTTATTACATTTCAGAAAGATTCTCGCCAAGACGCAAAGACACGAGGAAGTTGGGAATAAGAATTCTTCGCACACCTGTCCAAAGGACTCCTGTGGAGGCGACATTGCGAGAAAATCAAGGTGCCTATCATATTATGCTCTCGTCAATAATTCCTGTCATGCGCTACAATCTATTTTTGAGTAATTCGCTTTTTTCACAATGCGTTTCATCGCACGCACGATCTTCAACACAATGACCGCACGAGGGCATGTTGTCAAAAAGATTTTTAGTTTTCATCCGTCGAGCAATCATTTGCACGACCAGCCAACCGATACACAAAAGTGTCGAGCCGATGATTGCAAAAACTGCATGCCTTATTTCCATAGTACAATTGCCAAGTTATTGTGAACTGAATAATCCTGCAAAGCCCATGAACGCCATGGACAAAACGCCGGCGATAATCAAGCTGAGTGCGGTTCCCTGCAGTGTGCGCGGAATATCCATAATACGTGTCTCTTCCCGGATACCTGCCATGATGACCAAAGCCAGCGTCATGCCGCCGCCGCCGCCAAGCGCATAGAATAACGATTGCATAAGCCCGTAACCCTTGGTCGTTTGAAACAAAGCGATACCAAGAATGGCGCAATTCGTGGTGATGAGCGGGAGATAAATTCCGAGCGCACGAAAGAGCTCCGGGCTCAGTTTTTTGATCACCATTTCCAAAAACTGCACGGTGCTTGCAATCACGACGATGAAACTGATGAGACGTAAGTAGGGAGCATAAATGAGAACATACGTATTGAGCGCCCATGCGCAAAAAGCGGTGATCAGCATGACAAAAATATTGGCGAGCCCCATGCGAAACGCGGTCTCAATGCGATTGGACACGCCCAGAAACGGGCAAATACCGAGAAAGTAGGCCAGCGTAAAATTATTAATCAGCATGGCGGATACAAAGATCCAGAGAAAGTCACCCATTTTCCACCTGTGCTTTCTTTGTTTTTAGTCGGCCGAATTTCATCCAATTGATAAAAACCAATAAAAATCCGAGCAACAAAAATCCGCCGGGCGGCAAGACCATGATCACCCACGGTTCAAATTTGTCACCAAATAAAGTAATGCCGAATAGAGAACCGCTTCCCAGAATTTCCCGTATCGTACCAAGCGTAAGAAGGGAGCACATAAATCCGAGGCCCATTCCTAATGCATCCATCACTGAAAGCCAGGGAGGATTTTTGTAGGAGAAAGCTTCTTGCCTTCCGAGGATGATACAATTGACAACGATAAGAGCGATAAAGGCACCGAGCTCTTTATGAATTTTCGGAAAGCCCGCTTCGAGCAGCTGATCAACGGCCGTGACAAAAGTGGCAATGATGACGATGAAGGTGGTGATGCGGACTTGCTTGGGTATCATGTTTCTCATCACCGAAACCAAAAAGCACGAGCCCACAAGAACAAACGTCGTTGCCAAACCCATAGCGAGGCCGTTAATCGCGGAATTGGTGACGGCGAGTGTCGGGCACATGCCGAGTACCGCGATGAAAGTCGGGTTCTCTTTCCATAAACCTTTAACAAGTTCCTGCGTTGCGCGTCCGCTTTGTTCGATAGAGTTCATGGATTCTGATTGTAAGTTAGTTGATTTTTTTGAACGTATCCGTCGATAGCCTGGCGCCATTCCGTCATGGAATTTTGCAGTGCGCGAATAACCGCTTTTGAAGAAATCGTTGCGCCGGTAATCGTTTCAACCTGATTTGGCTTATTCTTTTTTCCGGGTTTCGCGGGCTCGATCAAAGGTTCCACCGAAAGCGCTCTAAAATTGGCCAAAAAGTTTTTGTCTTTGATAATCTTATCACCGAGACCGGGCGTTTCCTTATTTTCCAGAACTTCGAAACCGATGATGACCTTACCTTGGGCTTCATAGCCGTATAGCAGTGTGATCAAATCTGCAAAACCGGGTTCACTCGCCGGTATCGCAAATCCGAGGATGGAGCCTTTATCATTGTAGCCCAGGAAAATTCGTTTGGAAGATTTGTTTTCTCCGCCGGAAACAGTGCCCGGTTTCACAAGTTCGTTATTACTATTCAGTATAAGCGCCTCGTACTTCTGACAGCCGGGCAGAACACGATAGATGGCTTCCTGCAGAGATTGCTCTTTATTCCGTTCAATTACCGGAAGCGTATAGAAATACGAAACGACCAGTATCAGGCCTGAAAAAAATCCGGCAACGCCCAGCGTCATGATAAGCGTCAGAGAACTCGGTTCATCAGGATCGATTGCAATTTCTGGCTGTAGGGATTTATCTTCCATTATTTCGTTCCATATACGCGGTAGCGCGTAACCCGATTGATAAGCGGCGTGAGACCATTCATAAGAAGGATCGCATACATCACGCCTTCGGGCAATCCTCCAAAAATTCGAATGAGTACGACTAATGATCCGATTCCAAATCCAAATATCCAGATACCCTTGATGGTCATGGGCGATGTGACGGGATCGGTTGCCATGAAAACAGCACCCAGAAGTAATCCGCCGGAAAAAAGCATATGAAGCGGCGAAGGATAAAGTGCCGGATTGACAAAATAAAGTATGCCGGAAACGAGAGCGGTTGCGACAAGCACTGAAATCGGAATATGCCAGTTGAGAATTTTTCTGGACGCCAGATAGATTCCTGCCAGAATGATGATTACGCCCGACGTTTCCCCCAGTGAACCGGATGTACTTCCCAACACAAGGTTCACGATGTCCGTTGACTCGTGTTGAAATTTCATGCTGGCCAGCGGTGTTGCACTGGTGACGGCGTCAAGCGATTCGACCTGAAAAAAAGGCCATGCGAGATTCGTTCCGCGCGCTGAAAAATAATGCCCGTCCGGCAGTGACCATGTTGTGATCGCCGTAGGAAAAGCGGCCTGAAGGAAAGCACGGCCAACCAGCGCGGGATTAAAAATATTTTGACCGAGTCCTCCCCAGATAATCTTGCCGATTGCAATCGAAGCAAAACCACCGATAAACGCCATCCACATTGGGAATCCAGGAGGCAAGGTCAATGCGAGCAAAAGCCCAGTGATGAGCGCGCTCCCATCCATTAGCGATTTGTGGCGCGGCTCTCCGTTCGAAAAAAGCCATTCGGCTAAAAAGCACGCCGACACGGCCGCGAGAGATACGAGAAACACACTGAGTCCAAAGAAAAAATACGCCGCCCCGATGACCGGTATCAGTGCAAACACAACCTGATACATGATCCACGGCGTAGTAGCATCGTCATGAAGAAATGGCGATGTGGAGAGTGTTAATTTTGTTTCGATTTTTCTTTAGCCTTTTTTTCACGAATAACATTCTTCGCGATACGAAAACTCTGTACGAGCGGAATTCCGGACGGACAAACAAACGAACAGGACGCGCATTCAAAACAATCGAGGACGTGCCGTTCTTCTAGTTCCTCATAAAGATCTTTTCTCGCCAAAAGTCCCATCAGGGAAGGATTCAAATACATCGGACAAACATCGATGCATCGTCCGCATTTTATACATTTATACGTTGAGAGTTCCTGAACTTCATTTTCTGTCAGAACGAGGACGCCTGAAATTCCTTTCGTGATCGGCACGTCGAGTGTCTTTTGCGCGATGCCCATCATCGGCCCGCCCAAAAGAATGCGCACGGCATCCTGCGTCACGCCGCCACACCATTCGATCAGATGGCGAATCGGTGTTCCCACCGGAACCATAAGATTCGTGGGCCGGCGAATCGCGGTGCCGGTCACGGTCACGACCCTTTCGATCAACGGTATCGATTCACAAAAATATTGCGCCATCGCGACCAGCGTGCCCACATTGGAAACCAGGGCTCCGATATCAATTGGTAATTTTCCGGACGGCACTTCGGTATTGAGAACTGCCTTGATGAGCATTTTTTCAGCGCCCTGCGGATATTTTACTTTGAGCGAAACGACTTCGTAATCAACACCTTGCTTTTGAATTTCGTTTCTGAGAATATCAATGGCGTCCGGCTTATTGCCTTCTATGCCGATGACCACTTTTTCCGCGGGAATGAAATGCCGAAGGATCGTGAGACCTTGAATCAGTTCGGCCGCAAATTCGACCATGATCCGATGATCGGACGTAAGAAACGGCTCGCACTCACATCCATTAGCAATGATGGTGGTACACTTCTTTCCTTCCGGGATGGAGAACTTCACATGCGCGGGAAAGCCTGCTCCGCCAAGGCCTACGAGACCGGCGGTTTGAACAGCCGTGATAAATTCCTTTAGGCACAAATCTTTCCATGGCATCAGTATTTTCTTGTCAACAGTTTGAGCGCTGAAGGGATCGGCTTTTATCTTGATTGCGTTGACCAGAAGCCCATTGGGATGTTCACCTAGTTCGATAGCGGTGACGATGCCCGTCACGGGAGCATGCTGCGCGACTGAAACAAAGGAATCCGCACGGGCAATAATCTCGCCACGACTGACGCGCTGCCCTTTTTGAACCAGAGAAACCGAAGGCGCTCCCGCGTGCTGCGAAAGTGGCACGACATAGTCCTCCACAAACGGCATACGCTCAACGGCCATGTGCGCCGTCAGGTGTTTAAATTCCTCCGGATGAACTCCGTGACGGAAGGATAGGCGTGATGATGAATCGTTGTCGCTCATTGCGGGCTTTTTGTTTTTTGACCGTATCCTGATAATGCCAAAAGTTTATCACTCAGTTTTTGCTTAATAACTTCCAATTGCGCGGCCTCCTGACTTTCGATTTTCTCGTCGTATTCCGATTTAAGTTTGTTCAATGCGGACTCGTGTTTTAACGTCCATTCTTCGTCAATTCGTTCTTTTATCTTTTGCGGATATGGCGACAACATGCCGGCCATTTCACGCAATGTTTTCCAGGAAGCATTAGCGGCATCGGTCGCTTTTACGATAACCTCGGAGACCTTGAATTTTTCTGACTCTTTTTTGACAAAAGGAATTTTGCCCTTACGCGATTCGTGAGATAATTCACAATATTTTCCAATGGCTATACCTTGCGGATTCTTATCCTCCATACGCAGGAACTGATCTTTGAATTTCGCCTGAGAAAAAGCCCAGTCCGCAAATGTTGCCGTCATTTCCGATTCATCCGATGAAATAAAATTCTCAAAAGCGTTAGGATTCGCGCTCAGGTCAATCGCTTCCGAGAAAAACGTTTTCTTTGAAGAT
The DNA here is from genome assembly GCA_031402315.1 of bacterium. Classification (GTDB taxonomy): domain Bacteria; phylum CLD3; class CLD3; order SB21; family SB21; genus JANNSF01. Next base: position 16,394 of record JANNSF010000272.1, read on the forward strand.
TCTACAAATCGAATGAGTGGAAACGCGCGGCTCTCCAGAGCAAGGCGAAATAACTCTTGAATGTCCTGCGTCCGGTTGTTCCTCGGAATTTCAGGTGTCAACACATGAAAGAAAGCCGGATTGGGCTGGCGAAGCCCATCCACCAAGCCTTTGTAAAGATGTTCCGGTTTCGCCAGAGACGACTGAAGGAAAAATGTTTTCCGCAATGTCAGGACGGCCGTTGTCAGTGCCATACGGGATAACCAATATTCGGCCTTTCCGGATGCGGAATCAAAGACGAATATTTTTATCGGTAGTTCCGACGATAAAATTCTGAAAAGCGCCGGTAATTGGGCCTCCGATATGCTTTGAGGGTCTGCGATTACTAAGACCGGAGGTATAAATGCTTTTTCACTTTCCGTCAAATTACTCCAATTGAGATTGGCGATCGTTCGATCATGAATATGCGGATCGTATAAATTTTGAATTTCGAGATCGGCACGTCGCAATAGTTTGATATTATCCATCATCTGACGAATATGACCACGGCAGAGACCCGACAGAAAATCCATGGAGGACGGATTATCGAAAATCACGACCGGCGAAACAAAAGCATTGTAAGGATATTTTTTTGCCCATGACATCGCCTCACCGGATGACAAGACGGCGCCGAACCGGGATCGTCCCGCTCCGGTCGGGCCTTTGGAAAGAATCCATGAAAGTTGTTTGAGATCATTGATCAGTGTGACGATGCGCTCCATCCATGCCGTTTCGACCACGCCAAATCTCTGGGTCGCACTGAGCTTACCGATAATCGAATCCAGCGAGATACGTTCACTTTCATTTCCGGAAAGACTGGTTAACAAATTATCGAAATTACCGGTCGGCAAAGCTTCCCGCAATTTGTTCTGAATCTTTTCCGAAAGCGCAACGATGCGCTGATCCATATCCTTGAGCTGCTTCACCGTATTTGACTGTACGACGGACTCTGTTGTCGCAGTCAGAAGATGCGCCATGATTCTCTCGGAAGTACCGCGCTCTGTGGATAAACCGCCTGCAATCGTCTTGTAGTAATTGCGACTCAGAAGAATCGCCGCAAAGGGGTCGTACGTTTTATCCTGATTCATTCTCTGAATAATATCGGTCGGCGTGTCGGGCAACAGTTCCCATAATTTAAACCGGAATTGAAGCTGCTGATCGGATTCAGGACTTTCGGGAGTC
>JANNSF010000273.1:0-11167 GCA_031402315.1 bacterium
GCTGCGCCCGCCAGCGATCCGCCTGGGAGTCGATCTGCCGGCCAAGCGCGATGTCGAAGTACGCGACGAAGGGCTTATACCCCACGGGAAACCCATGCGGGCAGAAGGGATACTCGCCGATCACTAGCGGCCGGTGACACACGTCGCATTTCACTGCAGCCCCATCGGCGCCGCACTCGGCGTGCCTGTGGTGGCTTGTGCGGGTCCGCCGGCGGTCGCCGTGACCCCCGCCCCTGCGCCCATCTGCTGCGCCGCCTGCATCGCCATGAGCACTTGCATGACCTTCTGAAATTCCCTCACCTCGGAATCCGATTTCACGCCGTAGAAGGCCAGCGTCTTCTTGAGGATCATGCCATCGAGCGACTTAAGAAAAAGAAAATCGGGTAATATTTTTTTTCAACACGGTGCCTGCCCTCCCTTCCTTAAAATCGCTTTAGAAATATCAGTCAACCATTTCTTCCGTCTATCGCGGAATTCAGAACCTTGCAATTTATCCCGTTTGTGAGTAATTTTGCTCGGTCAATGAGTCTATAATTCCAATTTTGAAATAAGGTACACTTACATGGATACGATAGCGATTACAATTACTTGCCTCGCCGGGGTAGTTTTGTTTGTATTGGGCTGGATCCTTTCTACGTACGTCGGGAAAAACAAAGTTTCGGAAATCAAAAAAATTGCTGAAAATACGATTCGTGATGCGCGCCGCGAGGCCGAAAACATAACACGGGATGCGCAGATCAAATCCAAGGAAAAATGGCATCAGGTTAAAATGAAAGTAACCGCCGAAGCGACAGAGCGTGAGAAGCGGTTGAAACAATATGAACAGCGCCTTTCGAATCGTGAGCGCGACGTTCGAACCAAAATGGGCGCATCGCTCGATAAGGAGAATGCAATACTGGCACGTCAGAAGGAATTGGCCGCGCAAGAGGACTTGCTCAAAACGCGGAGCGCACAAATAGAGCAGCTTATTCAGGACCAAATGATGAAACTTGAGAGTGTCACAAGACTGCCACAAGAGGAGGCCCGCAAACAGTACCTCGAACATATTGCCAATCGTTCACAAAAAGAAGCCGCAGAACTGATGCTCCGAATCAAAACGGATGCGCAGCAAAAAGCAACCTTTGAGGCCAAATGGATTATCGCCGACGCCATTCAACGCACGGCCTCTGATCTGACTGCCGAAATTACCCTGACCACGGTGGACCTGCCCAATGAACGCATCAAGGGTGCGATCATCGGCCGCGAGGGAAGGAATATTAAAGCCTTTGAACAAATCACCGGCGTGAAAGTCATTATCGACGACACACCGGAAGCACTTGTACTTTCCTCACTCGATCCGGTCAAAAGAGAAATTGCACGATTGGCGATGAATCGGCTGACCGAAACACCCAATATTCAGCCGGAATTCATCGAGAGCGTCGTGGAGAAAATGCGCAAACAAGTTGAGATCGCAATGAACAAAGCAGCGGACGAGACATTAAATTCTTTAAATATTAAAAACGTCGCGCCGGAAATGAAAATGATGCTGGGCCGTCTGCGTTACCGAACCAGTTATGGTCAAAACGTTCTCCAGCATTCTAAAGAAGTCGCACTCTTGGCGGGCGCCATGGCGGCTGAACTCGGCTACGACGTAGGACTGGCGCGCCGCGCCGGGCTTTTTCACGATATCGGAAAAGCGACCAGCAATGAAAACGAAGGTAGCCACGTGACCATCGGCGTTGAAGTCACGACGCGAGCGAAAGAGCATGAGGTGGTGATCAATTCCGTGCTCGCGCATCACGACGAGGCGGAACCCATTCATCCGATTTCGCAACTTGTAACAGCCGCCGACATTATCAGCGGTTCCCGCCCGGGTGCAAGAAGGGAGCCTCTTGAAGCCTACGGCGCGCGAATTGAAAAGCTGGAGCAGATCGCACATCAATTCGAGGGCGTTTCAAAAGTTTATGCAATATTTGCAGGACGGGAAATTCGTATTGTCGTCGAGTCGGAAAAAATCGACGACGCCCAATCGGCCATGCTCAGTTCAAACGTCGCGCAAAAAATTCAGAATGAAATGCAGTATCCGGGGCAAATTAAAGTCGTAGTCATTCGCGAGCGCCGGGTCGTGCGCTATACGAATAGCACCGTACCGACCTTGGATGAAGCCAAAGTCGTTGAAAGTGTCATGAACGATACAATTTCACAAAACTAATTTTCTTAAAACATTGCAGGAATAAAAAATGGCTCAGAAAATCACACATGAAAAGGGTGTCTTAAAAATTCCGGACAATCCCATTATTCCTTTTATCGAAGGGGATGGTACCGGGGCGGACATTTGGCGTGCGTCGGTCCGTGTTTTTGATGCCGCCGTAAAGAAGGCGTATTCAGGAAAACGCCAAATCGAATGGATGGAAGTACTGGCCGGTCAAAAAGCATTTGACAAAACGGGAAGCTGGCTTCCCGATGAAACGGTCGCGGCTTGCACCGAATATTTTGTTTCCATCAAAGGGCCGCTAACGACTCCGGTTGGAGGCGGCATTCGCAGCCTCAATGTGGCTCTGCGGCAGATGCTTGATCTTTTTGTCTGTTTACGTCCGGTAAAATATTTTAGCGGCGTCCCCTCACCGGTCAAACATCCTGAAAAAGTCGATATGGTTATTTTTCGTGAAAACACGGAAGATATTTATTCCGGTATTGAATACGCCGGCGGTTCTCCCGAATCACAAAAAATTCTGGATTTTCTCGCGAAAGAATTCCCAAAGCAGTTTGATAAGATCCGATTTGGCACAAAAGAAAAATCGGCGTCCTTTTGGAAATTGGTCGGCGCTCCCGTGCCGGATGATGTGATGGTCGGCATTGGTATTAAACCCGTCAGCTTTTCCGGAAGTGTTCGCTTGATTCATACTGCCATTGCGTACGCGATCAAGCATAAGCGCAAGAGCGTCACGCTGGTCCATAAGGGCAATATTATGAAGTTTACCGAAGGGGCTTTTCGTGACTGGGGATACCAAACGGCGAAACAATATTTCGGCGCGGTGGAAATTGACGGCGGACCATGGTGCAAAATTCCTGAAGGCAAACCCGGCGCAGGACTTGTGATCAAAGACGCCATCGCAGACATTACGTTGCAACAAGTCCTGACGCGTCCCGAAGATTTTGATGTGATTGCAACGCTCAATCTGAATGGTGATTACCTTTCGGACGCGCTCGCTGCACAAGTTGGCGGTATCGGTATCGCGCCGGGTGGAAATATCAATTACATCACCGGCCACGCGGTATTTGAAGCCACGCATGGAACCGCACCGAAATATGCCAATCTTGATAAAGTCAACCCGGGCTCTGTCATTCTATCCGGGGAAATGATGTTTCGCTACATGGGGTGGAATGAGGCCGCCGATCTAATTATTAAGGGTATTGAAAACGCGATTGCCAAAAAGACGGTGACCTACGACTTTGCCCGACTTATGGAAGGGGCGAGAGAAATAAAGTGTAGTGAATTTGGCGATGCGGTGATTGCCAATATGTAATTTCCTCCCCCATCTTCATGGGATTGTCCTTCGTACTTTTATTGATGAGTTTTAGATAGGCGGTTTGCAAATCTGCAGGTCGCCCTTTAACCAACAAGGAGGAGAGCTATGACAGAGACAACTGGAGGACTCAGTGTGATGGGCATCGTACAAAATTCGATTGCCATCGGAACTAAAAATGCCGCTTCGGTCTTCGGCGCGGTGCTTCTATGGATTCTCACAATCTGGATTCCCTATCTTAATGTCGGAACGACGATTGGTTTGATTGGCATGATTGCTGCTATGAGCCGTGGTCAGGTTGTTTCACCGACGGAGATTTTTAATCCGAAATATCGCCAGCATATGGGAGAGTTTTTTCTTCTGACGGCTTTTGAGTATTTTGGGACTGTAGCGGGTATGATGTTTATGGTCATCCCGGGTATCGTTATCTCGATCGCTTGGGGTCAGGCGAAGCTCCTTCTCATTGATGAAAAAGTATCAAGCCCGACGGAAGCTTTGACAAAGAGCAACCAACTGACGCATGGTAAAAAATGGACCATTTTCGGAGGGACACTTCTCCTCATAGTTGGCTCCATGCTTGTACTTTTCATATTGTCCTTTGTGCTCGGCAAGATTAGCCCCATTCTAGGCTTGGTGGCTTATTTAATTGGCTTTGTTTTTATGTTTGGATTGATGTTTGGCGCGTCGGCCTATGTGTATGGTGAATTGACCAAAGACATGAAGTAAATTCATAGAGAATTATTTTATTAAAGGTCGAGCTCATTTCGCTCGGCCTTTTTTTATTTATTTAAATCCGACCGTCTTCACCCCAATGTAATTTTGAACGTAGTACGTCAAAAAAATTGCGTTCACCAAAACGAATGAGGTTTGCAAAATGACCGGCCGCGACAATATGAATTTCATCGCCGGCTTTCATTTCGCCTACGTTTTGTCCATCCGCCATGATAATTCCCCGATCACCCTCACGCAAAGTAAGACGTATTATTTCTCGGGAAGACACGACCAACGGACGCATGGTAAGCGTATGAGGGCAAATGGGATTGACGACCATAGCTTCGATCGTGGGACTCAGGATCGGGCCATTGGATGAAAGAGAATACGCGGTTGAGCCCGTGGGCGACGCCACGATGAGGCCGTCCGCAATGTACGTCGTCAAAAATTCCTCGCCCACATGCGCACTGACGTGGATCAGCCTTCCTGCGTCACCGCGAAAAATGACAGCGTCATTGAGCGCATGGACGATCTTCCCATTGGGCAATTTTAATTCCAGTACCAACCGTTTTTCTATTTTATACCATGATGTGCGAAGCCTTTCCATCGCCGTATGCAAATCTTGCGTATCGATCTCCGTGAGGAATCCGAGCTTTCCAACATTTACCCCCAGAATCGGCTTCTCCAATTTGCCGATCATCCGCGCCACCGACAGCAGTGTGCCGTCTCCGCCAAAGGAAACAAGAAGGTCCGCCTCTTTGACAATCTCCGTCATAGGCAAAAACCGAGTGGCACTCGATGTCTTCTCATGCAGGATTTCACGCGCATCGGCATTGACGACAAATTCATATTTTTTTTCGTGAAGCCATTCCAGAAAATCCGGCAAAATCGTCAGCACCCTTTCCTTTTCCGTATTAATCACGATTCCAAGTTTCATACGCGCTCCGATTTTATTTTTTGTGAAAGCTCGTTGATCAATGTTTTTGACATCAGCAATCTCGTTCTTCCCTCTTCCATGTTGGAGACCTGTTTGGCGAATTTGACTAAGTCTGCATGCGAAAGGAATTCAAACCAATCTTGCGCTGTGCCTCGGGATACTTTCTGCTCGATCTCACGCACAATATCAACAGTTGTGGATTCCATAGCCGATATCCCAATTTTTGCCTCAAGATAATTTCGCAAAATATCCGACAGTTCCGAATAATATATTTTGAACAATGCCTCGTCCAGGTAGTTCTTTTGTCGCAAGAGTTCTATTTGTTCGAACGCAATTTCTTCCGGAGAACGTGGGATTGGCGCCGGTTCGGCTAAGGCCTCCCTCCGCTTTTTCTCCTGCCATGCCTTGATATAACGATAGACCAGCCAAGCGATTAAAAGTAAAATGCCCAGTACCGCAATGCCCATCACAATCACAAGCCACCACCGAACCGTCACCCGAAGGATCGGCTTTTCCGGTTCAATATCACGTTTGGTGGAATCAAGAATCGAAACGACATAGATCGTCTTCTCGACGCCTACGGCGCGTAACGTATCCAATCCGCTTAAGATCATAATTTCAGGAGCCGAAATCACACAACGCCCGGTATCAAAGCGCATCAACGTGAAATCACGCTGTTCTACTATTTTTCCGGCTTTCGAATCAGGATCTGTTTTTCGAATTTGCAGAACTTCAAATTCACTAAATCCCGTGACAGGATCACCCATGATCTTCCCGCCCTTGGGATACTCGATGAGAAGCGAATACCGCAGAGGCTCGCCCAGTTTTATGGAATCATTGGAAATTTCCACCGACAGCCTTGCCTGAGAAAAAACAGAGGCCGTCAAAACAATAAGTAGAATAATCAACCGGAACATGCCTATCACAATTTTATTTATCTGTTTCGAGCTTGTCGAATATACGAACCAATTTATACGCTTACTCACAAAAAGTAAAGCAAACATGAGTCGTGGTATTTTTGAAATGCTCATTTTGGAGTTTAAATATTTTGGGATATATTCCGACGTGAAATCAGAAATTATCATCATTGGTGACGAAATTCTAATCGGGCAAATTGTGGATACCAATTCCTCCTTCCTTGGCAAAAAATTGGCTGATCTGGGCGCGCCGGTTTCCCGCATCACAAAAGTGGGAGATGAAGAGATCGATATTGTACACGCCTTTCAGGAAGCCGCAACACGGGTGGATTTTGTCGTGACATGCGGAGGACTCGGACCGACGAGCGATGACCGGACACGTTATGCCGTTGCCAAATGCCTGCAGGATGAATTGAAGCAGAGCGATGAGGCATTAGCCGAAATCGCCTCCTACTACCAAAAGGCCGGCCGTATCATGGGCGAATCGAATCACATCCAGGCCATGATCCCCGTGGGCGCCGATTATTTACCAAATGCCCGCGGAACTGCACCCGGCTTACGCTTCCGGCTTGATTCCGCCGATTTTTTTTGTCTGCAGGGCGTGCCCAAAGAAATGGAATGGATGAGCGAAACTTATGTGTTTCCATTTGTGAATTCCAAAACACAAGGCGGATCGGTTTTAAAATTCAGGCTCCTCAGGACAACCGGAATTCCGGAATCGTCGCTTTATGAAAAAATTGCAGCCCTGATAAAAAAGTATGACGGTGTTTTGGAGATCGCGTTTCTGCCGCAATTATCGCGTGGCGTGGATGTGCGAATAACCGTGCGAAATCAATTGCAATTAAAAGCCCGAGAAATTCTTGATAGGGCTGAAAAAGAATTTCGCACCGAAATTGAAAAACATTATCCTTTTGCGATTTACGCTATGGGCGAAAACAATTTTGATGAAGTACTGGCACAATTATTTTTTGACTATCATCTGACAATTGCAACGGCAGAATCTTGCACCGGCGGTCTTATCGGGCATCGATTGACCAATGTTTCCGGAAGCTCGCGTTACTTTATGCGCGGCGTAGTGACTTACAGCAATGAATCCAAAGCTGAATTGCTCGATGTTCCTGCGGCTCTGATCGAAAAACATGGCGCGGTAAGCGAAGAAGTGGCTCGGGTGATGGCCGATGCCATTCGCCGCAAGGCCTCGACCAATATAGGTCTCGCGGTAACAGGAATTGCCGGCCCGACGGGCGGTACGGAAGAAAAACCTATAGGTCTGGCGTATGTCGGATTGAGCACGGCGGAAGGAACCCAAACATTTAAGCTACAGCCGCTTCCATACCGGCATGATCGCATTTCATTTAAGGAACGACTCGCACAATTTGCGCTTGACGCCGTTCGGAAAAATATTTTAACGAGAAAGTCATGAAACCAACCGTCAAACCAAAAAACCCGAACTTTTCATCCGGACCCTGTGCAAAACGCCCGGGCTATGATCTATCCAAACTTCCGACACGAACACTCGGGCGATCGCATCGCGCAAAATCTGCAAAAGCAATTATTGAAGAAGTAATTACAAAATCAAAACAGATTTTGGAAATGCCCTCGGACTACCGCCTTGCCATTGTTCCGGGCTCGGATACCGGCGCCATTGAAATGGCGCTGTGGAACTTCTTTGGTGATCCCTCTGTAGAAACGCGCGGCGTGGATATTCTAGCATGGGAAAATTTTGGATCGGAATGGGTTCACGATCTCGAGAAACAGCTCAAGATTAAAAATCTCCGAAAATTTGTGGTTGACTATGGTGAATTTCCCGACGTGGCTTCGGTTGATTTCAATCGCGATGTCGTTTTCACTTGGAATGGCACAACGTCGGGCGTGTGTTTGCCCAATGCGGATTGGATTCCCGCCCAACGCCAGGGTTTGTCGATTTGCGATGCAACGTCGGCCGTATTTGCGATGGCGATAGACTGGAAAAAAATTGACGTACTCACCTATTCCTGGCAGAAATCGATGGGCGGTGAGGGCGCGCATGGCGTATTGATTCTTTCTCCCAAGTCCGTGGAGCGGCTCGAATCGCATACACCAACGATTGGGCTGCCTAAGATTTTTCAGATGCTGAAAAAAGGAAAATTGAACGAGGAACTCTTTACCGGCGCAACGATCAATACACCTTCCATGCTCTGTATCGAAGATGCACTCGATTCTCTAAACTGGATGATCACCGAAGGCGGTCTTACGGCGATGATTAAGCGTTCACACGACAATCTCCATGTTATCAAGCAATGGATGACGAATTCCGGTCGCTTTCAATTCCTCGCGAACGATCCGTCAACTATTTCTAATACATCGGTGTGTCTTAAGTTTTCGAGCGACTTTTATTTGAAACTTGATAAAGAAAAAAAAGCCGCGTTTGCCAAGGATGTCGCATCTCTGCTTGAAAAGGAAGGTGTCGCCTTTGATATCGGCTCCTATCGGGATGCACCGCCGGGGCTTCGCATCTGGTGCGGCGCCACGATTGACACCGAAAATGTCACCGCGCTTTTGCCATGGCTCGATTGGGCACATGATGAGATTGCCGGTAAACTATGATTTAACACAGCGGGACCGTGAAATGGAAAAAAGAACACTTCCTAAAAACTTTGTGAATTTTAGTGTCGCCGCGACTTCGTGGCGAAATTTTACAAAATAAGAATAGAAAGTTACCCATGCCCAAAGTTCTCATCTCCGATAACCTCAGCCAACGAGCGGTTGAAATTTTCAAACAAAACGGTATTGACGTGGATTTCAAAGCCGGAATAAAGAAAGAAGAATTGCTCTCCATCATTGCCGGGTACGATGGCCTTGCAATTCGCTCTGAAACGAAAGCCACTAAAGACCTTATTGACGCCGCTACAAACCTTAAAGTCATCGGACGTGCCGGCATTGGTGTCGATAATGTAGATGTACCAACGGCCACTACACGTGGCATCGTTGTCATGAATACGCCGTTTGGAAATTCGACAACGACCGCCGAACATGCGCTTTCTATGATGATGGCTCTGGCACGCCAGATTCCAACCGCGAATGCCTCTACCCACGCCGGGAAATGGGAAAAAAGCAAATTTATGGGTGTCGAACTCTGCGGTAAGACCCTCGCCGTCATTGGATGCGGAAATATTGGGAGTATTGTCGCCAATCGTGCTTTGGGCTTGCAAATGCGAGTTGTCGCGTACGATCCCTTCTTAACCGCGGAGCGTGCCGAATCCATGGGCGTCGTTAAGATGGAACTCGACGCGGCATTAGCGATTGCCGACTTTATCACACTCCACACGCCGCTCACCGATTCAACCAAGTATATTATCAATGAACCACGCATGGCGGCCATGAAAAAAGGAGTGCGCATTATCAATTGCGCGCGCGGCGGACTCGTTGATGAAAAAGCGCTCAAGGCCGCGATAGAGTCGGGACACGTCGCAGGCGCAGCGCTCGATGTTTTCGAGGTCGAGCCGGCTAAAGAAAACATCCTATTCGGTATGGAAAAAGTTGTTCTGACGCCTCATCTTGGTGCATCCACATCCGAGGCGCAGGAAAATGTGGCGGTTCAAATAGCCGAGCAAATTTCGGCCTACCTTATCCGCGGCGAGATTATGAATGCTGTCAATATTCCGTCTATTACAGCACGTGAATCAGCCGAACTCAAACCGCACATGCTTCTCGCGACGCTGTTAGGGCTGCTCGCAGGACAACTTGTCGAAAGCGCAATTCGTACTATTACGTTGGAGTTCGATGGTCAAATTGCGAAGCTCAATACCAAGCCGATTCATTCTATTCTTCTTCAGGGTATTCTCGCCAGCCACGATGAAAATGTGAATATGGTCAATGCGATTCATCTCGCGAAGGAACGCGGCATATCTGTTGGTGAAACAAAATTTGACCGGGATAGTAATTACAAAACAATGATTACACTTCGCGTCACGACGGACAAGCAGAGTTATGTTTTTTCAGGAACTCTTTTTGACGGCGACAAGCCGCGCATTGTAGAGGCAAATGGCATCAAACTGGAAGCGGCTTTGAGCCCCATCATGCTCTATACGGTGAATGACGACAAGCCCGGATTTATTGGTAGTCTTGGGCGCATTTTGGGCGAGGCTAATATTAATATTGCTCACTTTCACTTGGGCCGTAATAACGCTAAAACAGAGGCGATTTCTATGGTTTCTGTTGATAATCTGATTCCAATTGACGTTCTCAAAAAAATTCAATCACTCGGCGGCGTCCAGCGCGCCGTTGCACTTCTCTTCCAATGAGTATTTGAAATCCGATTGTCGCAAATAACATACAGGTGAAACAAAAAGCTGGCGATTTTTCATTGAAATAGCGCCAAATTATTATTTGCGCGTGGGTGAAACTTAGGCATGAAATTTGCTGATTCTCTACTGTAACTAGCGAATTAAATTTTTCCAGGGGATCCAATGCCGAAAATTACAAGTATTCCGCTATTTCTTAAGAAATTACTATTTTTGTATCTTGTAGGCTTGATTACTTTTTTCTGCTATCGGATGATTTTTCTTTATCGCATAGACGCCCAACTTCTATCCGAGGATACTTTCCGAGTTATTATAGCGGGTTTCCAATTTGATTCTGTCATAATGGCATACGTGCTGGCGTTTCCCGCAGCTTATCATCTACTGATCAGTTGGTTGGAACTCCGAAGCGCCATCCACAGAAAGATCATTTTTTATTATCTTTTTGTATCGTCCGTCTATGTTATCCTAATTGCTTTGACCGACTTAGCTTACTACGAGTATTTTGACACAAGATTAAATTTAGCGATTTTTAATCTCCTTAGCGTACCCTCCATAGCGGCACGGATCCTGATTTCGGAATACTGGGCGTATGTGTTCGCTTTTCTAATATTTTCTTTTGTGGCCTGGAGATCCAATATTTTAGTCGCAAAACGCTACGATAGGGCGGAATATCTATTCCGCGCTCTGCCCCTGAAGCGATCGATTACCATGCCAAACGGGTGAAGGAGCCGATCGTCTCGCAACAGGATCGCAATGCGTCGATCAAGCTGTCCATCGATCGCGAACGGAAGACCAAGCTCCGCATCGAACAGG
>JANNSF010000274.1:0-23884 GCA_031402315.1 bacterium
CTTGTTTGCCAGATTAGTTCACCGCGGTCCTTGTCGGCCTTTCTGCAACGCGTAGGTCGCTCGGGACATACTATCCATGGCACTCCTAAAGGAAGATTGTTTCCTCTTACCCGAGACGAGCTCGTCGAATGCAGCGCCCTCATTTGGGGTGTCCGACGAGGGGAACTCGACGCGTTGATATTGCCTCATATGCCCCTGGATATTTTGTCCCAGCAAATTATAGCGGAGGTCTCCGCCGAGGAATACGATGAGGACGTGCTTTTCAACGTCATTACCAGAGCGTATCCCTATCGCACATTGTCCATGGGTAAATTCGAAGAGATATTGCAGATGCTGACAGACGGCTATACAACGCGCCGAGGAAGGCGGGGGGCTTACTTACATCGTGACGTCATTCAGAAAAAAATAAGAGCAAGAAAAGGCGCCAGGCTTGCGGCCGTCACTTCAGGAGGTGCGATACCTGATACTTTTGATTATGAGGTGCGGCTTGAGCCGTCCAATACATTTATCGGCACGTTAAATGAGGACTTTGCTATCGAAAGTTCCGCCGGAGATATTTTTCAGCTTGGGAATCATTCATGGAAGATCACGCGTGTGGAAAATGGAACCGTGCGTGTGGTGGATGCGGGAAGTGCGCCGCCAAGTATACCATTCTGGCTTGGCGAGGCGCCGGGTCGCACTATTGAATTATCGCTCATGGTTTCGCAGCTTCGCAAGGAGATCGCCGATCGAATATCAAAGGAAGAAATTGACAACGGAAAGTTGTGGTATTCACAAGCAACGGCCTGGGTAATAGAAAACGTAAAGATCAGCGAATCTGCCGCCGATCAGCTTTCTGAGTATCTGGGGCTTGGAAAACTGTCTCTTGAAGAAATGCCGACCCAAGAGAGAATAATAGCCGAGCGGTTTTTTGACGAGGCGGGCGACATGCATTTGGTTGTACATTCTCCCTATGGGAATCGGATGAATCGTGCATGGGGCCTTTCCATGCGAAAGAAATTTTGCAGGAAGTTCAATTTTGAATTGCAGGCCGCGGCCACCGACGATGCGATTGTACTCTCGCTTGGCTCTACTCACAGTTTTCCGGTCGACGAAATTTTCGGTTATTTGAATTCAAAAATAGTGCGAGACACCCTGATTCAAGCCGTATTCGACTCACCCATGTTCGAAGTTCGCTGGCGATGGAATGCGACGCGCAGTCTCGCCATGTTGCGCAATCGAAATGGCAAGCGTGTACCGGCCCAAATTCAACGCATGCAGGCGCAGGATCTTGTGGCGCTCATTTTTCCGGATCAATTGGCCTGTCTAGAAAATATCGTGGGGGAACGCGAGGTTCCGGAGCATCCACTGATTGATCAAACCCTGGAGGATTGCCTCCATGAAGCCATGGATATTGATTCACTCGAGAAACTTCTGCGGCGAATCGAGTCGGGAGAGGTGACATGCATCGGTCGGGACTTGAAAGAGCCCTCCGTTCTGGCAAGCGAGATACTGAATGCGCGTCCCTATGCTTTTCTCGACGATGCGCCACTGGAAGAGCGCCGGACAAGGGCCATTGCCAATCGGCGTTATGTCGATCCGCGGGAAGCTATCGAATTTGGAAAGCTTGACCCGATAGCCATCGAATTGGTTCGGCAGGAGGCATGGCCACAAGTCGATAGCGCAGACGAATTGCATGATGTTCTGGCACGTATCGGTTTCTTAACATCCGAGGAAATGGCAGAGTGGGAAGGCCTTTCGGCAGAACTTGCCGGACAAGGCCGGATTGCTTCTGAACAAAATTCCGCAGGAATTTGGATCGCTATCGAAAACTATCCGAAGTGGAAAGCTATACGTGAAGCACAGTCATTCGAGTTTAAAACAGTACCTGAAAAATTGAACTTAGAAAGCTGGGAACGTGCCAATGCCTTAAAGGAAATTATTTCAGGACGACTGGAATTTGTCGGACCAACCACATGTTCGGCAATCCATAAATCCATCGGGATCGAAAAATCAGACATTGATTTTGCACTGGGTACGCTGGAAGTCGAGGGCTTTGCATTCAGGGGAAAGTTTGATCCGGCTGCCACAGAAACAGAATGGTGCGAAAGGCGCCTGCTTAATCGCATTCACCGTTATACACTGGAAAAACTGCGCCAGGAAATTAAACCGGTATCAATAGCCGACTTCACTCGCTTCCTATTTTCATGGCAACGGGTGACTGAAAAAATTGAAGGTCCGGATTCTGTTCGTACAATTTTGGAACAGCTCGAGGGGTATGAGGCAGCGGCCATCGCCTGGGAGAGCGATCTATTGCCATCCCGCATAAACAACTACCAACCGCAATGGTTGGATAACTATTGTCAATCGGGTTATGGAATGTGGGGCCGTTTTCGCGGTGGCGAAACATCCTCCGGCCCTGTTAAAAATTCCCAAATAACGTTTATTCTTCGAACGCACCGCGAAAACTGGAATACGGCCGGCAAGGAGAGAGACATTTCACAAAATGCACAAGCACTCCTCACTTTTTTCCAGTCCCATGGCGCCCTTTTTTATTCGGAAATAACTGAAAAGAGTAAGCTGTTAAAAAATCAGGTCGACGATGCGCTCGGAGAATTGGTTGGCATCGGATTTGTAACAGCCGATAGCTTCACGGGAATGCGTGCGCTACTGATGCCGGCGAAATACAAATTGAAGTCCGCTGCGCGGCGGGGAAAAATGACGGATTTCACAATGGAAAATGCCGGCCGATGGAGCATGCTGAGGGAGGAAAGTGTCGTTACGTCAACCGACGACATGCGAATCGAGTTCATTGCGAGACTCTTCTTAAAACGGTATGGTATCGTATTCAGAAAACTGACTGAACGTGAAAAGATAAGCCCCGGCTGGAGGCTTCTCGCTCGGGTGTACCGCAAAATGGAAGCGCGCGGAGAGATTCGTGGTGGTCGATTTGTCGAGAGTGTGTGGGGCGAACAGTTCGCGCTACCCGAAGCGATCAGCAAACTGCGTGCGATCCGCAAGGAAACCCCTTCGGAACAAGTCATGGTCATCAATTCTACGGACCCGGCCAACCTGTTTGGATTTGCCATGGAAGCCCGAGTTTCAAGCCTTCCCGGAAATCGAATTTTATTCCGTGATGGTATCCCCGTTGCTACCCTGGAGAGCGGAGATGTTTCATTTCTTGTAGAAGTTTCTGAAGAAACAAAATGGACCTGGAAAAATATGCTCGTTCGCAAAAATATCCACCCCAGCCTAAAATCCTATTTATCGTAGAGCAAGCATGCCAGTATTCATGCGATTGAATTTAATCATAAAAATCTATAGCTTTATTATCATAACCGGAAAAGCATGAATTCAAAAGTCGGATTGTTACGGGCGCCAAAACTATTAGCGATAGAGCCGGGGGAGTATTTCAAGACATCGCTTCTATTTTTGTATTTATTCGTCATGACCGCGGCGACCATCGTAGGTCGTACCGCGGCGGACACGCTTTTCCTTAGTAAGTTTGACGTGACGAAATTGTCCTATATGTATCTGGGCATTTCGATCACACTCAGCATTACCGGTACCATTTTCCACGCCGTCGTGGACCGTATTCGCCGTGACTATCTAATTTATATTGTCACCTCCATTCTCACGCTGTTCGTCTTAGTTACGCGCTTCTTAGTCGAGGGCGACAATAACTGGATTTATCCGACCATCTACGTCAGTTACGAGGCTATCAACTTCATATTAATCTTACAATTCTGGACGTTTACGAATGACGTTCTTGATACACGTCAAACCAAGCGCCTCATCGGGATAATTCTGAGCGCGGGCATTTTAGGTGGGATGGTCATTGGATTTGCGATCAAAGGTTTGGTCCATCAGATTGGCACATTTAATCTTATTTTCTTGTATGCCGGACTAATGATCTTGTGTATGCTCATTGTATTTCTCTTGTCCAAAAGGGAATTCAAGCCGGAAGCAGCCCAAAGTAGAAAAAAGAAAAAGGTCAAACAGGAGTCCGGTTCCATTCGGAATATTTATCACCTCAAGTTGATTGCGCTTATCGTTTGCATGATTACGATGTCGTTGACCTTCATCGATTATCAATTCAAACTTGTATTGAAAAACTACTATCAGAACGAAGCCTTGGCTGGAGTTCTCGGACAGTTTTACGGATGGACCGGCATAGTCAGTTTAATTTTTCAGTTTTTCTTGAGTACACGCATTCTTACGCGTTTTGGAATTTTGGTTTCTCTCATTATTCTCCCGGTTTTTCTTCTATTAAGTTCACTCGCCCTCATCTTTTATTCAGAGATTCCGGGTCAAATGGCGCTGGCCGGAATGAGTATTTATTTGATGCCATTGCTCAATGCCGCCGTATTTGCCAAATCGAGCGACAAAGTTTTTAGTGACACCATTTATTCGTCCGCCAGCCAGCTGATGTACGTTCCGCTTCCAACCTCCGTACGCGGCAGGGCTAAAGTTTTTGTCGACGGCATGATGAAGCCTTTATCCAAAGGTTTTGCAGCAGCGGCGCTAATTTTTTCCGTCCTCTATTTTCCGGTGGCGGTCCATGAAATCAGCTATTTTGTCATCGCGCTCTTGCTCATTGCCATCGTGGCTATCGTCCTGGTCAAGAGAGAATATGTAAAATCACTGTATTCCACACTGCGGACTAATCCGATTGATTTCAAAGACATTTCTCTAAACGTCAACGATATTTCGGCGATTGAGATCCTTGTCGGTGGACTTGCCAGTCCGGATGAGCGACGCGTCCTGTATTGTTTAGAAGCGCTCAAAAATATTGAGGGGTTCTACTTGTTACCTCACGTCATGGAGTTGCTAAATCATAAAGCGGCGGCCGTTCGGATTGAAGCCTTACAAATTTTGGAGCGACTAACACCGCGTCAGGCTGTCGGGGAACTCTTACTCATTCTGGAAGATGAAAAAGAAACGGCCGTCCGAGTTCAGGCTATTCTGACGCTTGCGGCGTACGCGGATGATAATAATATTAAGAGAATTTTGGCCTTTCTAATTGATGAGGACCCCTTGATCAAAGGTGCTGCCATTGCCGGGCTTATGCTCAATTATGGCATCGACGGTATTTTTTATTCGGTCGACATATTCAAAGAAATGATGGACAGTCCTCGTGTTGAGGATCGAAAAGAAATTGCCCGCATTATCGGACGCATCGGATTAAAAAATTTCCACAAACCTCTCGTGCGTCTTTTTGAGGACCCGTCTAAAGAAGTGCAAGTTGAGGCGATCGAAGCCGCGCATCGAATTCATGCGACGGACCTAATTCCACAAGTCATTAAAAAACTCAAGCAGAAAGAGACGCGTCACAAAGCCATGGAAGCGCTCTCCGTGTATGCCAAAGAGGATATTATACCGGCGCTGAGGGTCTATGTAGAGTTTAGCGCACAATACAAAGAAATCAGCGTCTATGTTCCGCGTGTTTTTGAGATGATTGCCTCGCAGGAGTGTGCGGATATTCTATTCAAAAGCTACGCTTCCGCAACGCCTTACCTGAGACTAAAAATTCTGGATTCCCTCACGAAAATTAGATTTCGGATACGTGATTTGGCCATTAACCAAGAAGATGTTAAGAAATTGGTATTTCAAGAAATCGATGAGCATCGGTTTTTCACATCCGCGCTCTATGCCTTAAAACCATTTGACGGCATTGCCATATTGATCGAAGGCATCAATTCGATTCGCAAACTGATATTTGAACGGGTATTTAAGCTATTAACTTTCAGTTTTGATCCAAAAGTCATACTCACGGTCCATCATAATATCGTTCGTTCCGATAAACGTATACAATCAAACGCGATTGAGGTGCTGGACAACATGATGGAAGGTGAATTGCGGAGCGGCCTTTTGGATGTTGTAAATTCACAAGTCACGCCAAAGTTCTATGCGGAAAAGAATACGAAACTACTCTTTGATGCGCTAAAAAAAGCGTATCACAAAGACTACGAGTGGGTCAAGATGTGTATCGAGTTTGTCAGCACGTCGCCTCGATTTGACGAGTGGGATCACGACTCTGCGTTTAGTTTGCGGAAAGTCATTCATGATACCCACGTTGATTTCGAACGAAAGGAATTGATCAATATCATACAGAAAGTTGCCATTCTCAAAAAAGTGAGTTTCTTCACGAATCTTTCCGGTGAATATCTTGCTACGATCGCCTCGATGATGAAGTCGGTGAAGCGGCGCGCCAAGGATATTATCTTTTTCGAGGGCGACCCCGGTGATTCTTTCTATATCATCGTCAAAGGAAAAGTATTAATTCACAAAGGCGAGATGCGCCTGGTTGAAATGGGTCCGGGCCAATGCTTTGGAGAGATGGCGATTTTGGATAATGAAAAGCGTTCGGCCAGCGTCACGGCGCTTGAAGATACCCTCATGTTCCAGCTCGAGTCGGAAGCATTCTATGACATTATTTCCGACAAGATTGAAATTGCAAAAAGTGTTATTCGCATGCTCACGGCGCGACTCCGCACCCAACTCGCAAAAGTTGCCGCGTCGGGTGGTGGGCCTCCAAAATCGAAAGTAGAAGCCGTGGCCCTCGATGAGCAGCGTTTTGAGGAGGAAGCCGCATTGATGCAAACGACCATGGATACGCATGCACTTTTGAAACGCGTTCTAATTTTGAAGGAAATCGATCTTTTCGCGTCGCTTTCCGACGAAGATGTGATTCTTTTGGCCAATTCGATTGGCGAAGTGGAAGTTAAGAAAGGTCAGGATGTGTTTTTGGAGGGCGATGAGGGCGATGCGATGTACGGTATCATTAGCGGAGCGGTGCTTATTCATAAAGGCGGCCGCGATCTGGCTACATTAAGAGAAACGCAGTATTTTGGAGAGATGGCAATCTTGGACAACGAGCCTCGATCGGCAAGTGTGACCGCTGTTGAAGACACGCGACTCATTCAACTCTCGTCCGACGACTTTTATTCGCTCGTGTTTGATAAAATCGACATCATGCGAAATATTTTCGCCGTATTGACCCGCCGACTGCGGGAGACCAGTAAGTAAAACGAAATCGTTTTACGCTAGCTGTTTGCTCTGTAGTTCGGTGCTTCTTTTGTAATAAAAATATCGTGGGGATGGCTCTCTTTGAGTCCGGCGCCCGTCATTCGCATCAAGCGGGTTTTCGTTTTCATGTCATCAATCGTTGCCGCACCGCAATAGCCCATTGCCGCGCGAAGCCCGCCCACCATTTGATAGATTACTTCGTTCAATTTTCCCTTATACGGCACGCGTCCTTCGATTCCTTCCGGAACCAATTTATCCGTGTCCATTTCATCTTCCTGAAAATAGCGATCCTTGCTCCCCTTATTCATAGCCGGCAACGAGCCCATACCGCGATAGACCTTGTATTGACGGCCTTCGTAGAGAATAGATTCTCCCGGACTTTCCTCCACGCCGGCGAACAAACTTCCTATCATCACGGTATCGGCACCCGAAACAATAGCCTTCGCAATATCTCCGGTTTGCTTTATTCCACCGTCGGCGATAAGGGGCACATTTTCCTTGGACGCAATTTGAGCACAATTTATGATTGCAGAAATTTGCGGAACCCCAACACCCGCCACCACACGCGTTGTACAAATACTGCCGGGACCAATGCCGATTTTGATGGCATCCGCTCCGGCCCTAATTAATTCGAGGGTTGCCTCGGCCGTAGCAACATTGCCGGCGATGAGATCAATATTCGGAAACTTCCTTTTGAGTTCACGAACAGTATCAATCACGCCTTTGGAATGGCCGTGTGCCGTATCTACCGCGATTACATCCACGCCGGCGTCGATGACTGCCTGCGCACGCTCCATCGTATCTTTTGCAACGCCCAATGCGGCGCCGACACGAAGTCTTCCATGCGAGTCTTTGCAGGCGTTGGGATGGGCTTTCTTCTTCTGAATGTCTTTTACGGTTATAAGACCGCGCAAATGATAGACGTCATCGACCACCAGGAGCTTTTCAATTCGGTGTTGATGAAGTAAACGTTCGGCATCTTCCAGAGTCGTGCCTTCCTTTGCCGTGATTAGGTTATTTTTAGTCATCACGGTGTCAATTTTTTCATGGAAGCTTTTTGCAAAGCGTAAGTCACGATTGGTCAAAATACCTACCAGTTTCCCATCCGCGAGGGTGATGGGGATACCGCTGATCTTGTAACGCTTCATCATATCAAGCGCATCGGTCAATGGCCGGTCGGGAGTGAGCGTGATTGGTTTCAAGATCATACCGCTCTCCGAGCGTTTGACGCGATCGACCTCGGAGGCATGGTATTCGATAGAACAGTTTTTGTGGAGCATCCCTATCCCACCTTCCCGCGCCATAGCTATCGCGAGTTCCGATTCGGTGACGGTATCCATGGCGGCACTAACAAGAGGTATGTTGAGTTCGATATGTCGGGATAAGCGCGTTGCGACTTTGGCTTGATTGGGTAAAATCTCCGAATACATAGGGACGATCAGTACATCGTCAAACGTTAATCCCTCGCCCAAAATTTTATCGTTCATAGTCGTACCCTTTCGGAATTCGCCCAAGATAAACGACCGTGCCAAGAGACGCAAGTACATTTCGGAAGTTCGCGCGGTACGATCGATGATGCAAAAAAAAAGCTGTTCGGTAAGAACAGCTTTAAAAAACACTTTGTCGACGAATCAGGACTCCATTTCCATCTCGTCTTCGCCTTTGAAATCCTCGAGAAAGCGCTCTTGCGCCTCTGAAATTTCTGCGTTGAATCCGCGGATAATTTCATCCGGTGCAAGATTGAGTTCCTGCAGACAATAGCGAATATAGTAGTCGTACTCCAAATCCGGATCGTCTTCTAACATGACCTCGGCATCGCTTTCCTGACAATTGTTTTCGCGGGCTACCCATTCCGCCGGAGTAAGTCTCGCCATTACAGATTCCCTTTCATTTTTAAGTATTTCAAAAGAAATATTTTTTCAAATTCCGCGAATGATAACAAATGACCTATCGTTTGTCAAGATTAAAATTGTAAAAAACTTGCAACCGTCCGGTAAAAATATTTACGCGGGATTTGTCAAAACGGTCACAATTTTTGAAGCCATCTCATTGGGGTTGAGCCCGGTATCGTCAAGTATAATGTGGGCTTTAAGGTATCCCGGCTCGCGGGCGGCAAATAAGACATTAAGTGATGAAGTCTGCAACAGTGGGCGGGCATGGCTAACCAACAAACGACTTTCGATGACCGGCATAACGACACGGATATAAACAAGTGTTCCGAATGAGCAAATAACCAAAGCGTTTTCTTTTGAAAGAAGACTTCCTCCGCCCAGTGCAACAACTCCAGTTGCGCTCCGGGTAGTTTCTAAAATAGCCTGCGATTCGAGATCCCGAAATCGGGGTTGACCATGCTCACTGAAAATATTCGAAATCGACTTGCCGGCCGACCTCGCTACCATTTCATCGGTATCGTAAAACTCACAGTTTAATTTTTGAGCAAGTATTTTGCCGACTGTCGTTTTGCCGCAGCCCATAAAACCACATAAGAATATCAGGCGATTCATATCGTTTGCTTGTTTATGAGTTTCCCGAAGAGAAAAATCAGCCGATTTGCAGTTTCATTCCATCATCGACCCAGCCTGAATTATCCACCGTTGTGGAGGGCTTGATGATCGCACTTCCAATGGTCAGCAGGCCGACTCGCCCTACAAACATAGTGAGCACCAGTAGAAGTTTCGAGGCCGAACTTAGTCCCATCGTAATTCCCATGGATAAACCCACGGTACCAAATGCACTGACGACTTCAAATGCCATTTGCATCAGGGAATAGTTGCTTTCGCAAAGCGAGACTAATTGCAACATGACTAAAGCAAAGGTCGAACTCATGACGTAAAGTTTGACGGCATTACCAACGGAAGTTTTCGAAACAACGAATCCAAAGAGGTTCACACGGCTGAGGCCACGAAACGAGCTATTGAGATACCCTAACATGGTCGCAAACGTAGGAATCTTTATGCCGCCGGCGGTGCCCTGGGGGGCCGCCCCGATAAACATCAGAGCACAAAACAGAAGCAGAGTTCTTGTCTGCATCGCACCAATATCAATCGTATTGAATCCAGCCGTGCGCGTTGAAACGGAGTGAAAAAAAGAAACTAGGATTTTCTCATAAACGGGCAAATTACCAAGTGTATTAGGGTCGGACCACTCCCAAGCCAGCATCGCGCCGGTCCCTACGACCAGAAGAGAAATCGTACCGATGATTACGATTTTCATCTGCAAAGGACTTGCAACTCCGGCCAATTCGTCTTCGAGTTTCTTTGCACGCAAAAAGAGGCGATCCGTAAAATTGTAAAAGGGTTCGACGT
The DNA here is from genome assembly GCA_031402315.1 of bacterium. Classification (GTDB taxonomy): domain Bacteria; phylum CLD3; class CLD3; order SB21; family SB21; genus JANNSF01. The sequence goes on from JANNSF010000274.1 coordinate 10,314, forward strand.
ATTTGAGTTTTTCGGGATGACGCATGGCGACATGCTCCATGAGCGCTTCTGAAAAATTGAGCAGACGATGCAGAACCAGAAGAACGAGCTGTTCAATACCAAGCAGAACCGGATAACCAATTCCACCAAAAATAATCAGACCCGCGATCGTGAGATTGACCGTGGTATCGTCACGAAAAGGAGTGAGATTATCAGCGTAAAGTCCAAAACCGGCATTGTTGAAAGCGGAGACTACATGAAAGATCGAAAACCACTGGGGGCTTATTGCGCTGTCCCTTAAGATATCTTTGGTGTGAAAGTATAAAATAAGAAAAGCGGTGCCTTCGATTGCGATGGTTAGTTTTGCCGTAGATGCCAGAACTTGCAAGATCGTGCGATGTTCGCCTTCGACGTCCATGACGGAGCCAAGTGTCTGGGCGCTGCCCGGCGAAAGATTGTCCGTTCGTCCTATCCATAAAAGACGGAATGCTGTAATAACTCCAAATCCGCCAATCTGAATAAGAACAGCCGTAACGACCTGCCCTGCAAATGTAAACTTGCTAAAGTCCACGGAACTTAATCCCGTCACACATATCGCGGACGTCGAAATAAAGAGCGCGTCCACATAGGACAAAGGATTATGAGCAAAATTCTCAACGCACCATAGGATAGCGCTGCCAATCAGAACCGCTGAAGCAAATCCAAAAATAGCAATTTCCGCAGCGGAATACTGCTTGATCTTCTTCCCAAACTTTTCTTCTATGCGTTGAATTTCGTTGTGAAGGGAGGGCTCCGAGTGTTCATTCGGGGCTGTAGATTTCTTCGTCGTTTCTTTTTCTTCCATAGGGTGCTTCGTCAAAAGCGGGGCTAATATAAGAGACGTGGCACGGGTTGTCAAATCTATTTTGAACCATTGTTGGATTATTCATTAGGCTTTTCTATTTAGAAAAATTGCAAAAATTGCTATACTTCCAAAATGAGACAATTGAAAGTAAATCTGACAGAGCGATCGTACCCAATCTACTTTTCGGAGGACAGTTTATTGCCGGTATTGGAAAATCATTTTCCCGACTGCCGCATCTTTATTATCACGAATCCCATACTGAAAACAATGTATTCTTCATGGATCGGTGAAATACCGAATAGCGAATGTATCGTGGTACCGGATGGCGAAATGCATAAAACACTCGAGACGTATGAGTTGTTACAAAGTGAATTGATAACGCGAGGTGCCGACCGGAAGTCGGTTGTTTTGGCATTTGGCGGCGGGGTTATCGGGGATCTGGCCGGGTTTGTCGCAGCGACCTATATGCGCGGCATTCCTCTGATTCAAATACCAACGAGTCTGTTAGCGATGGTGGACTCTTCCGTCGGAGGAAAGACGGGCGTAAATCATGCGTTAGGAAAAAATATAATTGGCGCTTTTTACCAGCCAAGTTTAGTCTATATTAATCCGAATTTTCTGGACACACTGCCTCCTCGGGAATATTTATGCGGGATGGCGGAAGTCATTAAATACGGCTGTATTGCGGATCCCGATTTTTTCGAAAAGCTTGAGAATTCTCATCGAATTGAGAAAAAGAATCGCTTAGAAATCCTTTACGCCTGTTGTAGAATCAAAGCGGCGGTCGTAGAAATGGACGAAAAAGAAACGGGATTGCGAATGGTACTCAATTTTGGACATACGTGGGCGCATGCGCTGGAGAGCCTTTCCGGTTACGGTCTTCTCAAACATGGCGAAGCTGTCATGATCGGCATGCTGGCGGCAAGTCAGATGTCTCTGCGGTGCGATCGACTGGGCCAATCCGAATACGACCGCGTGGAAAAACTTCTGGCAATGTATATTAACGAAATCATGTCGAACCTTGAAATCCTGGAATTTTTCCGATCACTCAAATTTGAAGATGTCTACAGAAAAATGAAAAGCGACAAAAAATCAAGTTATGGAAAAATTAAATGGGTTCTGCTAAACTCCGTCGGTTCGGCGGAAGTGGTTATCGTCGATAGCGAAAAGATAATACAAGATAGCTTTGATTATGCACGGCAATTTCTAATGAATTCAAATTAATATGGACACGATACCGCTATTTCCTCTGGGTGTTGTTTTATTTCCCGGAATGCCCTTGCCTCTGCATATTTTTGAAGAGCGCTACAAGCAGATGATCAGCCTGTGCCTTGAAAACGATATGGAATTTGGCATCGTCTACTATACCGGTGAAAACTTCTATAAGGTGGGGTGCACGGCAAAAATACGCAGTGTGATAAAACGTTTTGACGATGGGCGTTCCGACATATTAACTGTCGGGAAGCGGCGGTTTGTCATAGCGCGTATCATTCAAGATAAGCCATACTTGGTCGGCGAGGTGGACTGGGTGGAGGATACGTACGAGGACGAACTCGAACTTAAAGAAGTTTGCAATGCGACGATAAAACTTTTCCAGGAATCGCTTAAGCTTGCCAAACGCGATAAAGTGTCCGAGCTGGACATTATGGATTCCGTCGAATTGTCCTTTTTTATCGCGGCGACGGCCGGTTTCAGCCTCAATGAGAAACAGGCTTTACTTGAAATGACGTCCACGCACGAACGCTTGAAAAAGAGTTCGTCGGCTCTGCATCGCTTGATTGATCGCGTGAAGACGACAAAAGAAATTGAAAGCCTGATCAGCGGCAATGGCCATCTTCACAATAAAAAATTCTAAATGAAAAACCCGGAGACTACTCCTATCGAAGAGCATCAACCCCCCAAGAAATCACGAATCTTTAGTCCTCGCCAGGCGGGCGTTGCCGCGCTACTCGTGACCGTAGCTACTCTTTTGAGTACGATACTGGGCCTTGTACGGGACAAAGTAATGGCCCATTATTTTGGGGCGAATTTGGACACCGATTTCTACAATTATGGATATACGATTCCTGACACGCTTCAAAATATTCTCATCATGGGAGTCACGTCGTCGTCCTTCATACCGTTGTTCTCCGAGTACGTAGCGAATAAATCGCGCGAAGAGGCCAATCGTATGGCCAGCGCATTCATGAATGTAACGCTTGGTTTTTTTATTGTCGTATGTTTAATCGTCGGCATTTTCATGCCGCAGATTGCCGACGTGTGGCTCAAGCGGGATTTGACCCCGGATGCCAAAGAAGCGATTGTCGGTATTGCTCGAATTTTTTTGGTAGGGCAAATTGCGTTTGGACTCAGCAAAATCCTAAGCGGTATTTTGCAAACGCATAAACATTTTACGGCTTATGCCCTTGCTCTTCTGGTGTACAATCCGGCCATCATTTTAGGAATCATATTTTTCCACGAATCGGCCGGCATTTACTCCGCGGCTTATGGGGCAGCCATTGGGGCATGTTTGGTAGCCCTTGTAAATATTCTGGATACCCTCCGTACCGACTATCAACACACATGGAATTGGGATTGGCGTGAAGAAGGTGTGAAGCGTATTTTTGTATTGGCGATTCCAAATTTTCTGAATATGGCATTGTTGCAGACAATTTTTCTGGCGTATTCCAGAATTTCCATGAGCCTTGCCGAAGGCAGCTATTCGGCATTTCGCTATGCCCTCAATTTCGAAAGCTTCCCGGTCAGTATTTTTGGCATTTCCTTCGTGACCGCTATATTTCCTTATCTTGCTGAAAACGCCTCGAAGAAAAATTTTGTTAATTTTAACTATAATATTCAGAATTCGATCAAACAAATTCTGTTTCTGACGTTGCCCGCCGGATTGGGTATGGCGGTTTTGTCGCATGAAATCATCGGGCTTGTGCTTGGCGGAGGGAAATTTGGGAGAAGCGAAATAGACATGACCGCCCGGATACTGTTTTTTTACGCCTTGGCGGTTCCTTTGGAAAGTCTGTGGTATCTCTTTGCGAGGGCTTTTTACGCCTGTCAGGATACATGGACGCCCTTCTGGTATCGATTGATCGGAACGGTGGTCAATCTCTCCATCAGCTACTTTTTTGCCGCGTCCATGGGCGCCACGTCCTTTTCATTGGGTCTTTTTGTTGGATTTTTTCTGCAAATTATCTTGTTTACATTTGGACTCAAAAGGAGAGTTCCTGAATTTGATTTGAATTCGGGGCTTTTGGGAGCAGCAAAATTGACCGCGTGTGCGATGGCGATGTCGGTCGTTGTATTTTTTGCGAATGATTTTCTGCTGAGCGCGCCGTGGATGCTAACGCGATCCGATCGCCTTCAATATCTTATTCGTCTTCTCAGTGGAATGGGTCTTGGCGTCGGTGTGTATTTCTCACTAACTTATATTTTTAAGTGTGCCGATTTCTCGGTTTTTGACCGCGTGCTCGGTCGAATTCTAAAACGAAAATAGTACAGAAAGCCATTGGAAAACAACATGTCTGAGATTCTGATAGTCGATGATGAAAAAAATATCCGCCGGTCGGTTGAGATGATTCTTAAGGGCGAAGGCTATTCAACGCATACGGCAGAAGACGGTAAGGAGGCGCTGGTTTTACTCAAGGATAGACCGATCCGTCTTGTTTTTTTGGATTTACTCATGCCGGGCATGAGCGGTTTGGAAGTTCTAAAGGAAATTCGACAGACGGAAAGGGAAATCACCGTCGTCATGATGAGCGGCCACGGAACGATAGAAAATGCGGTCGAGGCGGTCAAGGCGGGCGCGTACGATTTCATAGAAAAACCACTTACAAAAGATAAACTCCTTATTGTCGCACAAAACGCGATGGAGCGCGTAGTACTCAAAACCGAAAACAAGATATTGAAAAACGCCTTGCCTAAGGGCGTTATGATCGGTGATAGCGGGAGTCTAAGTCAGGTCAAAGCGCTGATCAGCAAGGTGGCTCCGACGTCAACACGCGTTTTGATCATGGGTGAAAGTGGAACCGGCAAGGAGCTCGTTGCCCGTGCTATGCACGAGGGAAGTCCGCGTAAAGACAAGCCCTTTATTAAGGTCAATTGCGCCGCCATTCCCGAAGAGTTGATTGAGAGTGAACTTTTTGGCGCCGTAAAGGGTGCGTATACAGGGGCGGTCGCGGATCGCGATGGGAAATTTATGCAGGCCCACACCGGGACGATTTTTCTGGATGAAATTGGCGACATGAGTCTGAAAGTCCAGGCCAAAGTTTTACGCGCTTTGCAAGAAGGAGAATTTGAAAAGGTTGGCGGCACGAAAACGCTCAAGGTGGATGTTCGTGTAATCGCGGCAACCAATAAGGATCTGAAAGCCGAGTCCGAGAAAGGGAATTTTCGTGAGGATCTCTATTTTCGGCTCAATGTCGTGCCCATCCTCATGCCTCCTCTGCGCGAACGCAAATCGGATATTCCGCTTCTGGTGGATTTTTTTATTCAGCAGTGCGCGATGGAAGGCAGTTTACGACCGAAACAATTTACGGAACCCGCCCTTCAATTGATGACACAATACGGCTGGAGGGGAAATATCCGCGAATTGCGCAACGTCGTCGAGCGCCTTTTGATTTTGACTCCAGGCGAAATGATCGAGCCGGAGGATTTGCCGATCCATATCTATCAGTCAGGAACCATTATTCAAAAGCCGGATATAGGATCCTACGACGGAAAATCATTGAAAGATTTCAAGGAAGCGATGGAAAAAGAATTTATCATACAGGTTCTGGCCAAACACAACTGGAATGTAACGCGCGCGGCCGGTGAACTGGAACTTGAGCGCACAAACTTGCATAAAAAAATAAAACAATTTGGAATTGATTCGGGAAAATTGGCGGATTAGTTTGCGCGGGTTACTTATAATACTTGTGCATGACCACAAGGGTGGCAATGAAAAAGAAAAATACCGACGCAAGAAGTGTCAATAGCAAAAGATCCTGAGTGGCGTTTAGCATAAAAATAACTTTGTATAAATCGGATTCGATGTGTCAGTAAAATTATACCTTCCAACATAAAAAACGGTCAAAAAAATGAAGAACAAAATCGTTTTCGCAATGCTCGCCTTAGCCGCATGTTCCGGACCCATGGTTACCCGTTCGGTTCCGGACGATGCCGCTATTCCGCGCCTTAAAGTATTAATAAATAGTAGTTTCCACAGCGTAAGTCTTAGTGCGACGGAGGCTTTTGCCGTAAAAGCGGGCGATGTGGAGGTTACGTATGTCTCCAAAGATGACAAAATCGAGCTACGAAAAAATGCCGACAAATTGGAGGTATTTGACAATCAGGGTCGCTCTCTTGGAGCGTATCCGGGGGTCATTATGGCCGCCAAATCCAGGGATCTACGATTCCGGTCCGGTGATCGCACCTACCGGGGCCTGATGTCGGCTGTGGTAGATAATGGGAAGATCCTCGTGATTAATGAGCTTGATCTGGAAAGTTATGTTTTGGGCGTCGTGCCCAATGAAATCGGGAAATTACCGGAAGCCCAAATTGAGGCGGCCAAAGCTCAAGCCATTGCGGCGCGGACGTATGCGATAAAAAACAAAGGCAAATATAAACTGTATGATCTGCAGGACGATGTGAGCGACCAAGCATATTTCGGAGCGGGCACGGAAAGCGAGGTTACTTCCCGCGCGGTGCTTGAGACACTGGGCGAAGTGTCTGTGTTCAATGATAAACCCATCGACGCCTTTTTTTATTCGACCGCGGGAGGCATGACCGCCAACGCGCATGAAGTTTGGAAAAACGGGATTCCGTATCTAAAAAGCATCTCAACAAAAATTGGCGATAAGAATATGGATGCGAATTCCCCGCATTATCGGTGGGAAGTAACTTGGATCGGAGAGGATATTGAAAAACTTGTTAAAACAAATCTGCCCATGGTCCTGAAAATAATGGACGACACGACGAAACTCAAACCCCAAAGGCTATACAACCTGGCGATTCTTTCACGGGATTCATCTCAACGTGTGAAGGAATTGAAAATCGGGTTTACAAATGATTTCTATATTGTCACGGGCGAACAGGCGCGCCGTATTTTTAAAGGTGACAAAATTTTATACAGCTCGCTATTCAAAATGGATCTCGAACGAAATCCGGACGGCACCCTTGCAAAAGTGATATGCAAAGGCGCTGGGTATGGCCATGGCGTCGGAATGTGCCAATACAGTGCGCGCGCGATGGCGCTCGAGGGATACTCGTACAAACAAATTCTAAATTTTTTCTATCGTGGTACGAGTGTTAAGAAAATGTATTGATAGTGAACGTAAGCGGTTTGTGATCAGAATTTCAGCGTAAAAACCGTTTCGATCTTAGGTTTGGACTGCACGGTGATCGCGCCACGGTGAAGCCGCATAATTTGCCGCGCGAGGCTTAGCCCGATGCCGGATCCCTCGGGCTTGGTCGTGAAAAACGGAATAAAGATCTTGCTCATCGCCTCATCCACGATTCCATAACCATTGTCCGTGACGCGCAAAAGAATGTGGCTTCCATCATCCATTCCTGCAGATAAAATAATTTTTGGATCGGCATTTTTTTCGACAGCGTGCACGGCGTTGATCAGAAGATTGATCAGAACCTGTTCAATCAGGTCCGGATCGGCTGTAATTTCGAGCGTATCCGGTTCGATTTTCTTGATTAAGTGAATGTTTTGTTCTGCCAATTTTTGTTTTAGAAGCAATTCCACCCGATCAAAAAATTCTCGAACCGAAAAAACCTTGAATTGAGGTTTGGGCAGTTTCGTCAATCGTCGGTACGAATCGACAAAACGAATGAGGCTTTGGCTTCTATTCTGAATCGTCTGCAAGGCGCCGTGAACATCGTGCGCCGTATCGGGATCGCTTGACGTCATATTTTTTTGAATTAAATCATCCGCCGTGGATGCGAGCGAGGCAATCGGTGTCATGGAATTCATGATCTCGTGCGTGAGGACCCGAATTAAGTTTTGCCAGGCTTCCATTTCTTTCTCATCGAGTTCATTCTGAATATTCTGAATGGAAACCAGCCTAAAGAGCCGTTCGCGCAGTTTGAATTCCGTCGTCTGAATCATATAGTGCGTTCGTTCATTATTATATTCGATGGCGATGGATTTTTTTTCACCCGGCTTGAGTTGGGTGATCGCATCGCGAAGTGTGGGTGAGAATTTTTCAATTTGATTGACATCACGCCATTCCCCGGCCGGGTAGGCATTTTTGAGCAGCCGTCGTGCGGAGGTATTGATGAGGTGAATTTTGCCGTCGGTCGTAAACGCAATAAGGCCGGCGCCGATGTGTTGGACTACCGTTTGCAGGTAGCGCAGACTCTCTTCCCGCTCTGCACGGGTCTGGCGGAAACGATGGAGGATTTCGTTGAACGAATTTTTCAATTCATCAAACGAGCCTCCTAGTCCTCCTCCTGAAAAATTTTGTGTGAAGTCTTCGTAGCGAATCGCGTCGAGAAATCGAATCAGATCACGATTTGATTTTTCCAACATTCCGATCAGGGAAGCAAATTGAAAAACGACCAGCAAGCCGACCAACGCGGAGGTGATGTAAAGCACGGAATTGAGCCAAAGGTAGATATCCAGATACAACGATCCCGCCAAAAACAAGATACGGACTATAAGGGTTATTCGAAACCGATCAAGAATCATGATTGGCCGCTTTTTTACAAACCATACTTTTCCATACGGCGATAGAGTGATGTCCGGGTGAGGCCGAGGTCTTTGGAGGCCTGACTGATATTTCCCTGGTGTTTTTCCAAGACTTTTTGAATCAGTGACTTTTCAATTTCTTCCAGATTATAGTCTTCGAGCGTGAGCGATTCTCCCTTTGATGAAGTGGTTTCAAGACCAAAATCGTCGCCGGTGAGCATAGCGCTGTCGGCCATGATGACCGCTCTTTCAATCGTATGCTGGAGCTCACGGACATTACCGGGCCAATCGTAACCGTTGAGCTTTTTTATGGCCGAGGGGCTCATGGAGACGGAAGGTTTATGATATTTTTTGGCAAACGATTGCAGGTAATGGTCGGCCAGAAGAGAGATGTCTTCACGGCGCTCGCGCAGTGGCGGTAACTTAATTTCGATGGTATTCACGCGATAGAGGAGGTCTTGCCGAAAGGTCTTGTCGATCACCATTTGATGGAGCGGCATATTCGTAGCGCAAATGAGTCTCAGGTCAATCGGAATGGTTTTATTGGAACCGACGCGCAAAATTTCTCGTTTTTGAATGGCGGTCAGTATCTTCGCCTGAAGCGGCAAGGTGAGATTTCCTATTTCGTCCAGAAACAGAGTTCCTCCGGACGCAATCTCAAAACGCCCGGCGCGATCTTCTTTAGCGTCCGTGAAGGCACCCTTCACATGACCGAAAAGTTCGCTTTCAAAAAGCGTTTCGGTGACGGCGCCCAGGTCAACGGTGATCAAGGGTTTATCGGCGCGTGAGGAATTAAGATGGAGTGCCCGGGCTACCAATTCTTTGCCGCTTCCATTTTCGCCGAGGATAAGAATGTTGGCGTCGGTTGGAGCGACTTTTTCGATCGTGGCGAAAACTTTTTTCATCGCGTCGGATTGGCCGATAAATTCGGGCAAAGTCGGATTGAGCATAGAGACCAATCGCGATTCACGCGATCTGAGATTTTCTGCCTCGTGACGTGATTTGCGAAGCTGCATCGCCGCGGACAGCGTAGCCAGAAGCTTTTCATTTTGCCAGGGTTTTAAGACAAAATCCATCGCACCGGCCTTAATCGCGCGCACAGCAAGATCAACATCTCCAAACGCCGTGATGAGAATTACAACGGCGCTTGGATCGATTTTTAATATTTGTTCCAGCCAATAAAACCCCTCCGTTCCGCTATTCACATCGCGGGTGAAATTCATATCGAGGAAGATAATATCGAATCCGGATCGAAGATGAGTCGGTATCTTTTCGGGATTTTTCTCCGTCACGACCGTAGCAACATGCTGCTTCAGAAAAAGTTTGGCCGCAAGCAAAACATCCACATCGTCATCCACGACGAGAATTTTTGTGTTTTCCATATCCATTATTGTTTTATCATTTCCTCTTGAGGGGAGAGTTACCAGAACGTATCATTTTTGAATATAGGCTATGATGAATGAATAGTTTTTCTTTTTTGCAAGCTCGGCGACCGTGCGGTCCTTAAGCGGCTCGGATGATAAGACGCAATTACCTCCATGCTTTCGGGCAAGCTTTTTAGCTTGATCAACGGCGTCAGGTAACGGGTGTTTGAAGAGACCACTTGTCTTTATTTCTACCGTTCCAAGTTCTACATATTTCGTAGGGCGCTCCTCTCCGAGAAACACTTGAACCGGAATGCTGTCTGCCAAGGGCTCATATTTTGGACCCGTTTGAATAAATGCAGGTGAACAGCTGAGTAGCATCAGCAGACAAAAACTCAAAAGATACTTTCTCATAATCTTGTGTCCTCTGAAGAAATTCCCTCTCATTTTCAAGGGGACTCCTTTTATCAATATTAATCTATTATTTCTTAATCCGGCTTTCCACCATGATGCAGGCATTAGCAAGATAGTTGAATTCATGAGTTTGCATAAAAAGCATGACCTCAGGACTTTCTGCGCCGGGCTGGACCCAAACATTCTTTAAGCCCAGGGTCTCGCATTCTTTCATGATGTTGAGCGTAACGGCAGGAGCTGTTACGAAATTCACAATCGTTGGTTTCACCGGTAGGTCCTTGAGCGAGGCGTAGGCTCGGTCACCATCTACAAAGGCTTGATTGGGATTGATCGGGTAAAGCGTATAGCCCTTTCGCTTTAAATCGCTATAAATGACGGAACCGTATTTAGCGGGATTATTATTCGCGCCGACAATGGCAATCGAAACGTCGGGTAATTTAAGCAGGTCTGTAATGTCCATCGGTCGCTCCGTATGTTTCTTGATATTAGTCAACTTGGGATTTAGTTTAAAGAGTAAGTTAAAAAATGGTCATTGAATTTCATGCTCGTTTTTCCGATTATTTTCCGATTAAAAAGGAGAATTCAATTTGAAACGTCTTGGTGTTATTTTAGATGCAATTACGGCTTTGCGGGGGCTCCACGACGGACAAACGCCGGATCCCTTGCACGCGGTCGCTTTGCTGGAACTGGCCGGTGCGGACGGAATCGTTTATACATTAAATCCGGAGGATGCCAATTCAAAACGCGACCTAAGTGTTTTACGTGCTTCCATTCATTCGCATTTTAATTTGCGCATCACCCCGATGCTTGCGAATATCGATGCCGCGAAAGAATCGCGCGCCGAAATGGTGACGTTTATCGAAATGAATCACGGCGTTGTTTCCAGTGTCAATATAACCGAAAAGGAAGTTCCGCTCGCCGCGATGATATCTGAATTGCGCAGTGCAGGAATTGTCGTGAATGTACTCATTCAAAGTGACGCCCAGCAAATCAAATCGGCCGCCAAAATCAATTGCGACTATATCGAGCTCAATGCGGAGAAAATGACTACCGCGAATTCTATTACACTGATGGAGCAAGAAATCGAAAACATCAGGTCCATCGCCATGGCGGCGCGTAAAGTCAACTTGGGCGTCTCAGTTTCGGGGCCGCTCGATTATAATAACATTCATTCGATTTTGAGTATTCCGGAAATTGAGGAAATTAATATAGGCCACGCCATTATGGCCCGTGCGCTTTTCTGCGGCATGGATCAAGCGGTACGCGATTTCTTGAATCTGATCAAAAAATAATCCACCACACCACCCAGGAGTTTATATGTCCCATCGGTATGATTTTGAACGTTTTGATGACGAAGAAGAAGAAGACGAAAAAGAAGAAAAGGGCGAAGGCCTTTCCAAAAAAATGATGGATTTCTTTTTGGAATCCCGCACAATCTTGATTTTTGAAGGTATTAATCCGAAAATGACAAGTCGCGTTATTGCGCAATTGCTATTTCTCAATACGCAGGACACGAAAAAGGAAATTAAAATTTTTATAAATTCGCCCGGCGGCCATGTGGATGACGGGCTCGCGATTTTTGATTTGATCCAGCTTGTGGATGCCCCGGTTAAAACAATTGTCTGCGGACTTGCAGCCAGCGCAGCTTCACTGATACTTGTCGCGGCCAAAAAAGAAAATCGTTTGGCGCTTCCGCATTCCCGCATCATGATTCATCAACCTCTCGGTGGTGCCCGCGGCCCTGCGAAGGATATTGAAATTTCGACACGCGAGATTGTGCGTTTGCGCGAATTGCTCAATGGCATCCTTGCCAAGGAAACCGGACAGCCGCTTGACAAAATCACAACCGATACCAATCGTGATCATTGGTTTAATACCGATGAAGCTTTGAAATACGGCATGATTTCCAAAGTCATTGAAAAATTGAGCGCTATTTGATCGGTCCGATTTCGGTTCGCTCCGAGCGACTGACGATGACGGCCTGTACGCCGGAAATGATGAAACAGGTTGCGGACGGTACGGATGTTTTCTTCACGAATCTCGATATTCCTCCGACGGACCGTTGGCCTGAAAAAGATTTGAGAGAAGCTCTTCCTTTTTTTATGGACCTGCTTAATGAAAATCCTGAAAATTTCGTCTGGCTTGTTTGGATAACTATTCATACGCAAAAGAAAGTGGCCGCCGGAGGCATTGGATTCAAAGGCGCGCCGGACGAAAACGGTGTCGTAGAAATCGGTTATAGTATCATGGAAGAATTTCGAAACCAGGGTCTCGCACTGGAAGCCGCGAAAGCCATGTGCACGTGGGCATTTAGTAAGAAAAATATCAAATCAGTTATCGCGAGTTGCAATTTGGATAATTTTCCTTCGATCAAAGTTTTAGAACGGCTGGGTATGACTCGAACTCATGTGGAGGATGCTTTGGTTTGGTGGAAATTGGAAAATCCTTCGTAATCCTTTCTGGAGTGCCCATGATTCGCCCGGCAAAACTAGATGACGTTTCTCAAATATTTACCCTCTACAAAAAAGCGGCTAGAAACATCGGCGGTATTGCGCGCACGGAATCGGAAGTCACCTTGGAATATGTTCAACATAATCTGGATTGTGCCTTGACTAAAGGGCTTGCCATGGTAATTGAAGAGGATGGGTTTCAACGCCTGATTGGTGAAATTCATGCCTGTCCGCCGGAACCGAACGTTTTTTCTCATGTCCTCAGTGAATTGACTATTGTCGTGGATCCGGAATCTCAATCATCGGGTTATGGCAAAAAATTATTTACAGAATTTTTATCGGTTGTCGAGAGTCGGCGCCCCGATATCCTTAGGGTCGAATTAATCGCCCGCGAAAGTAATACACGCGCTATTTCATTCTATCAAAGCATAGGGTTTCATATCGAAGGTCGGTTCGAGAAAAGAATTGGAAGAGCCGATGGGACATTTGAAGCCGATATTCCTATGGCATGGTTTAATAAAAATTACGGCATGGTGAGAGGAGTCGAACCATGACGAACGAAGAATTCAGAAAACACGCGCACGAAATTGTGGATTGGATGGCGGATTATTTGTCCTCGGTTGAGCAATATCCCGTCAAATCGCAAATTCAGCCCGGCGACATATTCCGCGAACTTCCGAATCAAGCACCCTCGTCCGGTGAGCCTCTAACAAAAATTTTTGAGGATTTTAAAAGTATAGTGTTGCCCGGAATTACCCATTGGCAGAGCCCAAATTTTTTTGCGTATTTTCCGGCGAATTCAAGTCCACCTTCTATTTTGGCGGAGATGATTACGGCCCGCGTGAATCCCGAGC
>JANNSF010000275.1:0-2709 GCA_031402315.1 bacterium
AAAATCCGGGCGACCGGAATCTGACATGATATCTATATCCTGCTTCAGAAATTCTTTGTCTGAAATGCTGACTTTCCCATCCTTAGAATGCTTTAAGTTGCTTTGAATAATATCCTTATAATAAAACGTCGCACTCTGGCGCGGGCAGGTAAAGGCGCGTCGCTCATTGGGCAACACAAGTATTGGCCTGATTCCACCGCCACGAGTGGCCATATACCTAACGATTGGCAGAGTCACACTCTGATCTATGACAATGGTTTTGCGATTATCGAATTCAACCCCGAACTTGCTCTCTAAATTAAACCTCGTGTCAGATTCGATTTCCAATTGATCAAAAAGAGTCGAAACCATTTTCCTTGTCACCGGGTCATGAATCGCAAGCGGTTCTCCTTCGTGCAGAATTTTATCCTTCGAGATGTGAATATTCCTTCCAAAAGAAACCCTGTCACTCAAACTGCGGCTTGATGGTGACGGAGTTTTTTGAATTAGTTGAAGTATCGTCAATATCCACCCAACATCCACATCGGCATCGCTTCCGACGAAAATCATTCCGGTCGAATCACCCCGAATGGCCGATTCTAATTGCGAAGGCAGCGCACTGAGATCGAATCCGCCCTCCTTTGCGGCTATATCAAATACAACAGAATCCATTTTAATCAATAGGACGTCTTGCTTCGTGACGATCAGACTCACTTGCCTTTCAATTACGGTCTGCATTGCGAGGGCTTTTTTTGCAGCGTCGGACGATCTTTTTCTGGAGCCGGCTCTGGCGGCAGCGGCTCTAGCGGCCTTTCCACTTTGGTTTATTCCTTTAATTGACTCATTTGCTCCAGAGTTGAATTCTGATTTCACGACATCTTGTCCTACAGTTCCAAGCATTGGCAATTCGCGCGTCATCGCTAAGCGGACGCTATGCCCATCCGCGTCTGTCCCTGTTAGATAGACTGACATGTGTTGCCGGAAAAACAAAATTTGCTCTTGTATATTCTGTTCGTTTGATTCTTCATCTGTAATTTGTCTTTTAAGTCCTGGCGAAACTCCCACATCAAACAAACTCGCTATCTGCAAAGACCGGGTTTGTATATCCGACGACCATGACCATGGCATCTCATAATTCGTCGGCCAGATAATATTTTGCAGTACCGTCAGATACCGATCCATGGTTTGACCGGAATTGAAATGAATCACTAAATTTTGATTAAGAGTCCATCCGTGAGCGGCTAAAAATTTTCTCAGCCCCCGACCTTTCGAGTCCTTTCCATAGACCCGGTCAAGAAATATAGTTGAGAAATCCGTTTGAGGCTGGGCTTCTTGTCCATAGAGCTGGCCAAAGAATCCCGCGGAGTAGTTTTTTTGCGCAATATTCTGACCATCGACAAATATTTTATTGTCCTTCACTTCGATGTCGATCGTGCGAATATGCCAGATGTACATGGGTGGCAGTATGATTACCGCCAGTACGATGGCTAAGATCAGTCGGGTACGTGTCATAGTCGGTTTTCCTTTTTATGAAATGGTTTTACGATTCGATTTTTTCGAGACGCAACCGCTCCCCACTTAGCTTTTCGCAAAGCCTAAGCTAGAGCTGCCCCCGCCTTCGCAAGGCGGGGGAGACAAGCCTGCCCATAGCCTGCCCATAGCCTGCGAGGGGGGGTGGTTGCAAAGGAATAGGTTCAAATCCATCCGGTGTACAAGAGCTACATCTCCAGAACTTTCTTCAATCCTTATGCCCAGGTTAAGGAAGATTGCTGCGATTAATATTAAGTACTTCATAATGCCTCCATTTGGGATCGTAAGGACTATTTCAAAACATAAAACTCATACATGCCGTCACAAAATTTGCGGTGACAGAAATCAACAAAGCCTTTTTCCATGAGCATTCACAAAGCATCCGGATTAAGGGCCATTCGACCAGCGGCACGATGATTTCGATAATAAGAAGGGACGGCAAATGGTGACCGATATTTTCAGGCGCGAGCCATTCAATCAAAAGCCAGTAACCGCGCACCGCGAGCGGCTGCGTGAAGGTATTGACCAAAATACAATATCCGGCATAGACCAGCGGACGGCTCCGAAACCAGCTCATCCAAATAACATATTCGACGGATACGGTCAGAGCCCAGGCTTGAAATAATGCAGCGTCCATAGAAAACTTTATTTTGAATCCGCTTTTTAGATAAGAATAACGATTACAAAAGACTCCGGAAATAATTCGACTATCTCGGATTACCTCTCTGTAAATCGAGCGAGAGATTCAGGTACATTTTAACCGTGTGTCGGTATAATCGGTCGGAGTCCGGTAAAAATATTTTTGGATTGGTAAATTGGTACCGAAGACCAATACCCATCGCCTCCGAACCCACATCCAATCCCACTTCAAATAACGCAAGCTTTCCATGCGTGTGGTCGTATTGCGCGTAGGTCGCGAGCGTGGCCTGCCCTTGATTTTTGTCGCCCGCTACAACCGTTTTATAACCCGCTTCACTGACGACATTCTCGAAATTATTGAATTTGGTTTACCATGCCTGCCGGATGCTGTTTGCTCCAGAACGCAGCCTCTGCCGCAGCCAGAAGCAAATACTCCGGATCGTCGGGGTGGACGATGAGCGTTTCGTCGGCATTCACGAGAGCTTCTTTCTCTACCTACATGGGCGGGAACGATAACACAGCACCCACGCCCTACCGCCTCCCGCCCGACGGCGTCGTTAT
>JANNSF010000276.1:0-8834 GCA_031402315.1 bacterium
CGAACGGGTTGCAAATTATGACGCACTCCGACAGGAATCCATCGGTGGCTTTATCCTCCTCGCGTTTCTAACCGGCTTTCTTGCTCTTCTAACGCCTTGTGTTTTTCCCATGATTCCGATCACGGTGTCCTATTTTACTAAGCATACGGCCAGCACACGCGGCCAGGCGATCCGCCTTTCGATGATTTACGCAATGGGAATCATAGTGTCGTTTACACTGTTTGGTTGGCTCATGTCGTGGGTTGTAGGCGCCGCCGGCGCACAGAATTTTGCAGCCAATGTCTGGGTCAATGCTGCCATAGGAATCCTATTTGTAGTTTTTGCATTGAGTCTTTTTGGATTATTTGAAATCCGATTACCATCATTCTTGATTAATTTTTCGCAACAGCATAGTAATACCGGGCGCACGGTCGGAACTCTTTTGGCGGGTGTTACTTTTACGCTCGTTTCGTTTACATGCACCGTACAATTTCTGGGTATCTTGATGGTGGCTTCGGCTCAGGGGGAGTGGTTTTTGCCGGCGATCGGCATGTTATGTTTCGCGACGGCCTTTGCTTCACCATTTTTTCTTTTGTCCCTATTTCCCCAGTATCTGGCAAATTTGCCGAAAAGCGGCGGATGGCTTCATGCTACGAAGGTCGTGATGGGATTCGTGGAAATTGCGGCCGCGTTCAAATTTTTCAGCAACGTGGATCTCGTTTGGGATTTGGAACTTCTTACGCGTCCGGTTTTACTCTCAATTTGGGTCGTCCTTTTCGGGGCGAGCGCGATCTACTTGTTTGGAAAACTGAAATTATCAGAAGATGATCACGTTGATTCGATTGGGTGGGGACGTACTGCCGTCGGGCTTTTTTTTGTTGCCGTGACGATTTATCTCGTGACCGGTCTATTTGGAAGGCCTCTCCAGGCTGATCTGGATGCCTACTTGCCGCCTTCCGACTATGGTATCGCGGGCACAAAAGGGCATGAAAGCGAAGTATGGATAGAGAATTATGACAAAGCCTTGCTCATCGCGCGGGAGAGCGGGAAACCGCTATTCATAGACTTCACTGGAAAAACGTGCACCAATTGCCGACTCATGGAGAAAACGATGTTTGTCCGCGAGGATGTTGATGAATATTTCGATAAGATGATTTTAGCTCGGCTTTGGACGGATTTCGGAGCCGATCAGGAAAAATACCAAGAATTGCAGCAGCGGCTGGTTGGAAGCGTTGCCTTACCTTTTTATGTTATTGTGGACGGGAATGAGCATGTGCTCGCAAAATTTGGCGGCCTCGAAAGGGATGCGGAAATTTTTAAGTCATTTTTGGCCGATGGTTTGGCCAATAATCAACAGGAACTTACTAAATAAATTAGAGGAATTATGAAAAATTGGCTTGGTATTGGATGTGCAGTATTACTTCTTTCAGGTTGTTCAAAAAAGCAAACCATGGATGGAGAAGTTGATTTCACGATTAAAGATCTGAACGGTAAAAGTGTTCAGTTATCGCAATTTCGCGGAAAGACAGTTCTTTTGAATATCTGGGCGACGTGGTGCGGGCCCTGCAAAAAGGAAATTCCGGATCTGGTTCAATTGCACAATGAAACTAAAGATAAAAATATTGTCATTCTCGGCGTACTTTTGGAGTCGGAATCCGCGGAAGCCGCGAAGCCCATAGTCGAGAGCTTTGCTGTTAATT
The DNA here is from genome assembly GCA_031402315.1 of bacterium. Taxonomy (GTDB): domain Bacteria; phylum CLD3; class CLD3; order SB21; family SB21; genus JANNSF01. The sequence continues at coordinate 1,680 of JANNSF010000276.1, forward strand.
ATCCAACGTGGTACGGCGATCAAAATTTTGCGGAACTCTTTAAGGTAGAAGCATTTCCAACAACCGTTATATTTGATCCGAGCGGACGTGTGAAACGATCCATGATTGGTCAACAATCGAAAGATCGTTTTGTAAAAGCATTGCGTGATGCCGGAGCGGAATTATAACTCTGACAACCAATCTATCTCAAGGCGCTCTCAAGGGCGGTTGAAGCATCGGTTTTCTCATCCCGATATTTCACAATGATTGGCGTGTAAACGGACAATCCATTTTCTCGTGCAAACGAATTTGACAGCACGGGGCGTGATCCGGGTATGACTACGGCGCCTTCGGGTATTGTCAGGGGTGCTTCTGAAGTCTTTCTGTAAATTTCTTGTCGTACCATGTCGTACACCGGCGTACTTCCGGTCAAAATAACACCCGCACCAATTACCGCACGCCTTTGAACGATTACACCCTCGTAAATACCGGTATTGCCGCCAACCATTACATCATCCTCGATAATAACCGGCAAGGCACCTGCGGGTTCAAGAACACCGCCAATTTGCGCGGCCGCACTGAGATGAATGTTTTTTCCAAGTTGAGCGCACGAACCGACGAGCGCATGTGAATCGATGAGTGTGCCGCGGTCTATGTACGCACCGACATTGATATAGGCCGGAGGCATGATGACCACGCCTGGAGCGACGTAGGCCCCATCACGAATCGACGTTCCCCCGGGCACCAAACGTACGTTGTCATTTGCAATCAGATTTTTTAGCGGGTAGGTATCTTTGTCGAAAAAACGGAAGCGCCCGTCAATGGACATATCGGTGAGGACACCAATCCGGAAACCGATCAGCAGCCCCTTTTTGACCCACGCATTCACGGACCAACGGTCATTTATTTTCTCGGCGGCGCGTAGGGTTCCATCGTTTAGATATTTTTTTAGAGTATAAAATAACTCGCGCGCTTCCATCGATTCAATGGCATCCTTTTCAATCGGGAATAACTTTTCAATTTCGATTCTTAATTCTTCCGGATTCATCATAGAATTTTCCAAGGAGTGTGTTTATTGTTCTGATCCTGTGTGCAAACTTTTGCCATCCCAGTCGCGGGCGACTTCCGCGGCTGTATCTTTACCAAAGTAAATTCGATTAAATTTTATGATTTCAAAATTGGGACTCAGATCAAAATCTCCGGGAACAATTTGTGAAAAATTGACACCCGAAATAATTGAAAAGCCAACTTGATTGTAGGCCTCGGCAATGAGACCGCTGCAAACTTCACTGGCTCCCGATATATCGCCGAGAAACTCCGAGGAGTCTTTTTCGGTTTTGAAAAGGTGAATAAGGATTTTTGAAATATTCAGGTGATCGTAACGGCGGCCAACGTGTGAAAGTGCAAATTCACACACACGCGACAATTTATCGTCCGTAAGGCCAAACGGCCGGCATACGCGGATATTAAGATCTTGGAGAACGTCAACCGCATTGATGACGGTGCCGGTGGAGGGAAGAGGGTCGATTATTTTCCCATCCCCGACATACAACGCACAATGGCTCCACGTACTATGGGTGACGGCCATAATGACGCGTGAGATTAGCTTGTTTCCCTCCACAAGGATGATATCACCCTTTTTAAGCGCTTTTTTTAAATTGTCAAAGTTATTGTGCGTACGAAGGTGATAACCGTGCATGTCTCGGTTTAGACGCTCCGCGATCATTTTGAAGGCGCGTTGTTGAAAGGACTTATAAAACCATTTAATCATAGATCAATTTATGAAAAGGAGGTTAAATTTCAATTTCAATATCCAGGCGTCGAAGCCTTTTTGCAGGAGGAACCTGTTTCCATCAATTCGATATTCCTGCGTTAAAAGTTTGAACGGCATACCTCAAATTGATATATTTATTTTATGTTTGATCTGGCAAAACGATTTGATTTCCTGACGGTGCACTTATTTGCTGAAGTGGATCGTATGAAACGTGAGGCGATCGCACGTGGGCAAGATGTAATCGATCTTGGCGTCGGCGATCCGGACTTGCCTACACCGGCCCCTATTGTGGACGCTTGCATTGAAGCGTTGCGCATCTCTAAAAATCATCGCTATCCGTATCAAGTTGGCGCGATGAAGTTTCGGGAGTCAGTCTCTAATTTTGTAAAGCGTCGGTATGGCGTTGAAATAGATCCCATAAAAAACGTCCTTCCTCTTATTGGATCGAAAGAAGGAATCGCACATTTTCCACTTGCGTTCGTCAACCCCGGCGATATTGTAATCGCTCCGGATCCCGGCTATCCCGCCTATGTGACCGGTACGATCCTTGCGGGAGCGGAACTCTTTACGCTGCCTCTAAGACACGAGACGAAATTTATGATGAATTTAAAAGACATCCCGCCGGGTATAGCTGAACGGGCTCGGTTGATGTTTTTCAATTATCCCAATAATCCCACAACCGGTTGGGCAGATATTAATTATTTTAATGAACTCGCAGCTTATTGTGCATCTCAAAACATTATCGCCGCGCACGATGCCGCTTATCAGGAGCTTTTTTACGACGAAGCGCCACCGAGTTTCATGCAGACGGACTATGGGCTCCAAGGTGGCATTGAATTCCATTCACTGTCCAAAACCTTTAATATGACCGGGTGGCGGGTCGGATTTGCAATCGGGGAATCGTCGCTCATCGCCGGATTATCGCGGATTAAGAGCAACGTCGATACGGGCTTGTTTCTTGCATTACAAGAGGCGGCGGCCTACGCCCTCGATCATTCGGAGGAATTGACACGCTCGGTGATGAATACGTACAGGCTTAGGCGTGACTTAGTGCTGGAAGCACTTCGTGCGGCCGGCCTCGTTGCCGAGACTCCAAAGGCTACAATTTACGTATGGGTGAAACTGCCGTCCGGAAAAGATTCAATGTCCTTTGCCAAGTCCTTACTTCATTCGACGGGCGTCGTCGTAACGCCCGGCGCAGGTCTGGGAAAATCCAGCGACGGTTATTTTCGGATTTCCCTAACGGTGAACGAGGCGCGTCTTGTGGAAGCCATGAAACGATTGCGAGAATACATTTCAAAATAATGGATAGGGACCTTATGTTGAAAACCCTTGACAAGATTCGGTTAATCAATATCATTATTTACGCGCATCATGGCGCCCACGAAGAAGAGCGTCGTCTAGGGCAGCGGTTTGAAATAGATGTGGAACTGCGCCTTGATTTCGCTCGTGCGGCCAACGCCGATCGGCTCGAGTGGTGCGTCGACTACGGAGAGGTGTTTCACTTGATTAGCCAAGTTGTAACAGAAAAAAAATATTATTTGATTGAAGCGGTGGCCGAAAATATCGCCCAACGAATTTTATCGGCTTTTGAAGTGGAGGAAGTTCAGGTGCGGGTGCGAAAACCGAGTGTGCCCATTCGTGGATCGCTTGATCACGTCGAGGTAGAGATAGAGAGAAAAAAAAGGGCATAGCAGCTCGGGCAGCCCAAACTTTAATTGAAGGCATTGATACAAATTGAGTACGAATACCGTTATTTTAGCAATCGGTAGCAATGTCGGTGATCGCAAAATGTATTTGGAGCGAGCGGTCGCATCCCTAGAAGAATTTGGCCATGTATCACTCCTTTCGTCGATTTTTGAAACCGAGCCCATGGGAAATGTCACGCAAAGTGACTTCTACAATATGGCCGCAGAATTTGAAACGGATTATGCGCCGGCGTCCTTGATGAACAAACTCTTGGAGATTGAGTTGCGACTTGGCCGCGAACGGTATACAAAATGGGGCCCTCGAACAATTGACATGGATATTATTTTTTATAATGATTTAATTATGAATGACTCCGGGTTAAAGATACCGCATCCTCATTACGCGGAACGCAATTTTGTATTGGCGCCAATTTCAGAAATTGTGCCAAACAAAATTTGTCCGATTCGTGGCGTGACGATAAAGGAACTATTAGACTTAAGTCCGGATTCGCACCGTTTTCAAACGATAGGACGCATTTCGGAAACAAATCTTGTTTAGGAAAGAGTAAGTGCTTCAGGACAGCATGAAATTTATTGCTATTGAAGGCGCCATAAAAGGTGATGCCACGGCGCTCGGACGGCAATTGGCGAATCGTATAGGCGCCGAGCTATTGCTGGAGGAGGCTTTTGTTTCACCCTTTGTCGACATTTCGAGTTCGGATCCTCAAGACATGCTTTTTAAAAAACATATCCTTAGGCTGATGGAGCGGTTTCAGGCCCAAAAGAAATTGACCCAGACTGAAATTTTCTACGACCGCGTGCTATGCGACTATCTGTTTTATGCGGATCGTATTTATGCCAATCTCCGCCTAACGGAAGAGCAGCTGGCCCTCTACGACGTCATGATGAATTTCATGGAGCGGGAGATCGCAATTCCGGATCTCGTGATTTACCTTCAAAGCGATACCGAAACCATAGTAGAAAAAATGCAGGCCCGGCATGCTTTACAAAACAATTCACGCGATCGAAAAAAAATGGATGAAGAGTACATTAAGGCGCTTAATGAAGAATTCGATCAGTTTTTTATTTATTACCGTTGGTCGCCGGTCTTAATTGTCAATGCTAACTCTCTTGATGTTGATAATCCGGGTCATGTGGATGACCTGTACGAACGCGTTCAGGGTCAGCTCTCCGGCGTGGTTTATTATAATCCTCCAGAACTTTAGTAAGGCCTTGTGATGGCCGCCGATTCAATCAAAAATATTTTGTCCCGTCGTGTCAAAGAGGGCGTCTTATTTCGGGCTGTCGATTCCGAAACAACGGAGTGCTATGCGTGTGGTCATCGCTGCAAGATTCATGAAGGAAAATTCGGGATATGCAAAATCCGATACCGTGAGAAGGGGAAACTTATGGTGCCGACCGGATATACGGCGGGAATACAACTCGATCCAATTGAGAAAAAGCCGTTTTTTCATGTGTATCCCGGTGGGAAGGCACTTAGCTTCGGTATGCTTGGTTGTGATTTACACTGTGCGTATTGCCAAAATTGGCTCACTTCGCAAGCTCTCAACGATTCACTTACCGGAGTGTTTCCCGAAGATATCACACCGCTGCAGTTGGTCCGACTGGCCACTGATCACGAAGCACGTGTTTTGACAAGCACTTACAATGAGCCTCTCATTACGTCGGAGTGGGCTGTAGAAGTATTTGCGGAAGGAAAAAAGCATGGACTGATTGGCTCTTTTGTTTCTAATGGCAATGCGACTCCGGAAGTTCTGGATTTTATACGCCCGTACGTTGATTTGTATAAAGTGGATTTGAAGAGTTTTGATGACAAAAACTATCGGAAGTTAGGAACGACTCTGCGCAATGTGACGTCAAGTATTGAAGGCATTTTTAGTAGAGGCTTTTGGCTCGAAATAGTAACCTTAGTTATACCGGGCTTCAATGATTCCGACGAAGAATTGCGGTCGATTGCTCAGTTTATCAAAAGTATATCCGGGAATATTCCGTGGCATGTAACGGCTTTTCATAGGGATTACAAAATGCGTGATCCACAAAATACTTCCGCCGAAACGCTTATTCGTGCCGCCCGGATTGGTCGGGCTGAAGGGCTTCGTTATGTTTACACCGGTAATCGACCCGGGGAGACAAAGTCATGGGAAAATACGTATTGCCCCTCGTGCGATGAGATGCTTGTCGAGCGCGAAGGGTATCGCGTGCAAAGGAACAATGTGATCCATGGCGCGTGCCCTAAATGCAAAACCACAATCCCCGGAGTATGGTCATGAAGCAGTTGGCTTCGCTGCAAGAGCTTATTATTGCGTTAAAAGATATCAACGTTGAAATGGCGGTTGAAACGGATGGGGATTGGCGTCGATGGGATCAAGACATTCTTCAATATACATCGCTTCCCGAAGAAGACCGGACGAAAATAATTGAAAGTATCTCGTCGCATAGCATAAAGAATGAAATTCTAAGAAGCGAAAAAGACGGCCAAGAAGTTCACATAGAAAACGTCTTCATTCCTATTATTACAGAACGTAATAAAATAGCTTTAAAACTCTCGTTGGATGTTACAAAGAAGATAACTGAATTAAAGATTCTTGAGGACCAAAGTAGGCGCTCGCAAGACAACATCTCCATCATTCATGAGGTTGGTGCATTTTTGCACGGGACATTGGCTCTGGACGAAATCATCAATTCGATTCTAGTTGCAGCCACCTCGGGCCAAGGGTTACGGTTTAATAGAGCCTTTGTCTTCTTGGCCGATCGAGAACGACAAGTATTGATCGGAAAAAAAGCAATAGGCCCGGCCGATGCGCACGAAGCCGGATTACTTTGGAATGAACTGGCTGCTAAGCCGCAGACCCTGGCGGAAGTTCTTACGACTTATAAGGCGGAACTTTACGGACGTGATTCTAAGGTCAACCAAATGATTTCGACGATGCAGATTTCCTTGCTTGAAAACGACGATCATTACGCAATGTTTCGAAAAGCCCTGAAAAGTAATTCCAGTATATGGGTCTCGCGTGAAACCACAGATCATGATTTGCTCAAAAGAATTTTTCAGACACCGGAAATGGTCATCGTTCCTTTGGTTTCAGAAAGCGATCCGATCGGAATATTGGTCGTGGACAACGCTATTACCGGTCACACCATCCACGATGACGATATCGGGCTTCTCAATATATTTGCCTATCAAATCACGGCGGCTCTTGAAAATGCAGTCCTTTATGAGAAGCTGCGCAACAAGGTTAACGAGCTAGAAGAAGCGCATAATTCCCTTAGCGAAAGTCAGCAAAAACTGATTCGTTCGGAAAAACTGGCCGCGGTCGGCGAATTGTCGGCAAAAGTTGCGCATGAAATAAGGAACCCGCTTGTTGCCATTGGAGGTTTCGCGCGATTGATGCTTAAAAAAATGGATTCTGAACATGCGCAAGAATATCTCAATATTATTGTAAGTGAGTGTCTGCGGCTGGAACACATTCTGAATGACACGCTCACATTTGTTAAAATGACGGAAGCCAAGCTTCAACGCGCGGAATTGGCCCCGATCGTAATCAATGCCATGCGTCTCGCTTTGGATCGGCGTGAAAATATTCACGTCGAAAAAAGAATTGAAGAGAATCTTCCTCCGGTGGAACTGGATTCTTCATTGATTCTTCAGGCGATCTTAAATATTTTTATTAACGCCCGGGAGGCCATGACGGA
>JANNSF010000277.1:0-4201 GCA_031402315.1 bacterium
CCAAAGCCGGCAGAATAGCGCTATTCTATAACTCCGAGCATGTGATCTTGCCTAAGAGTGTGGAGCTGGCACAAAACTATCCGAATCCGTTTAACCCGGCAACGACCATTAAGTTCGGCCTGCCACAGAATGGCAAGGTGAAGCTGGTGATTTACAATATTCTTGGCCAGAAGGTTATGGAACTCTTGAATGAAGATCGAGTGGCGGGATATCACCTGATCACATGGAATGGTAAGAATGAGAGTGGCCGTGCGGTTTCGAGCGGAGTCTACCTCTACCGGATAGAGACTCCCAAAGGCGTGGTGACAAAGAAAATGATGTTAATTAAATAGACCGGAAGCTTGACGGCTTCCGTAAGAAAGACGAGAGACTATATGAAAACAACACGAATCATCTTAAGCGCACTGATACTCATCTTGCCGGCATGCGATGGCGGTAATGGAGCCTTTGACACGGCGTGGAGTTTATTTGAGTCCGGTAAATATCAGGAAGCCAAGACGGAATTTGAGGCCCATATTTCTGACGGATCGGAGGCCTACGTTGGTCTTGGATGGTCATCGTTAAGGATGGACTCGATTAGCGCGGCCGACGGGTACTTTGCTCAGATTATTGGCGATACGCTGATCGACGGATACGCGGGACTTGTGGCGGTCAAATGGGCACAGCGCGACTACGCGAATACAATTCTCTTCGGCGACGTCGTGCTCTTGGCGCAATTTGACTACATTTTTTCGCACGATGTGACGGTCAATAATCAGGACATCGCGCTTCATCAGGCTTTCGCATATTATGCCCTTGGTAATCTGAGCGGATGTATCAGCAAGATTCGTCAGGTGGATCCGGATTTTTCAAACGGTGTGAACGATCCCGGTATCGAAGATATTATTCTGGCCAAACTCACCAGTCTGGGGCTCAACGGTCTCTAGCGCATTAACGAAAATCATCTCTTACAAGCCCGCCCGGCTTTTGACGGAGCGGGTTTTTTGTACGATCAAAGACTTTTTCCCTTGTGTTATCATTTCAAAGGTATTAAAATGAGTAACGATAATTTAACTGTAAGGAGGAACGATCATGTCCGAGTATTATCTCGAAATAGATGGCAAGAAATACGATCGCAAACTTGTCGAAGCGGCCGAAGCCATGGTAAAAGGTCAGGGCGATGGGCGCATTTCTAAATCCGACGCGGAAAAACTTCTAAAAGCCGTCAAGGATGGAAATTCCTACACCGATATCGAAAAAGCAACAATGGACTACATCCGCGACCATTTTAAATGGACGCCGGAAGCGGACCAGTGGTTTCGTGATGAGATCCGTAAATGGGCGGCTTCGAAATAACTTAATTCTTTTTCAATTAAAGGCGTATTGGGTGTTTTCCAATACGCTTTTTTTTTAGCGTTTTAAGGATTTAGTCTATGAAGAACTTTATCACAACCATTTGGAGTTCGTACCAGAAACACAGAGGAATCATAACGCCAATATCCTTTGGTGTTGGCTTTGTCATGGACAGCCTGAGTACAAAGCGCATCGACGTAATGAAAGATAATTATAAGCTGCTTGTGTTTCTGGTGCTTGCAGGGTTATTTATTATCCTGTTTCATCTTGTTGAGCAACAGCGTATCAAAGCCGGTTTATTGGTCAAATATCAAAATCTGATACCGGCCGGAATTCAGTTTTTTCTCGGCGCGTTATACAGCAATCATGTGTACTTCTATTTTCAAAGTTCGGCCGGACTCAAATCCTTTATTTTTATTACGCTACTGCTCGCGCTCCTTTTGACAAATGAATTTTACAAGAACAAGTGGAGTAGTCTGTATCTTCAATTCGGCATGTACTTTCTGGCGGCATTTTCCTTTTTTGTATTTTTTATGCCGCTTTTTACAAAAACGATGAATCGGGACACCTTTCTTTTGGCGGGTGCATTAAGCGTTATTTTTACTTTGTCCTTCCTCATGATTGTCCTATTAATCATTCGTAAAGGTACGCGAATCCTGGTGATAAAGACCGCCGCCATCATCGTGATTTCCTACGGACTGTTGAATGCATTCTATTTCCTTCACTGGATTCCGCCGGTTCCGCTCGCACTTCGGTATTCGGGAATTTACCACCACATGGCAAAACGCGGATTTCAGTATGAATTGCAGTATGAAAAGCCATCCGGCTTGGAATTTTGGCGCAAATCAAATAAAGTTTTTAAGTGGATGCCGGGGGACACGGTTCATTGTTTTGCCGCTATTTTTGCGCCGACGGAAATGAATAAGACGATCCATTATCTTTGGGAGCAGTATATCCCGGAGAAAAAGAACTGGGTATTGCAGGACGATCAATCGCATGTATTGCAAGGCGGTCGTGAAGGCGGCTATCGCGGTTTTTCAAGAAAAACGATTATTACGCCGGGCGAGTGGCGAATTGAAATCAAAACCGAAGAAAATGAGTTGCTCGGCAGCCTTGAGTTTGAAGTTCAGCGCGTCCAAAACGATTACGAACGGAATCTGGAGACGATTTTAAGATGAAACTCGTATTGTTGTGCCTATTGACTCTGGCCGCCTGCGACGCGAAAGATCCGGGCATCTCATCCGAAACGGCTATTTTTTTCATTCAGTTTAGTCTTCCCGATTCTGCAATTGTGACAATGACTATTGAGGATAGTTACTCGAATGATGTCAAACATATTATCGCGAACCAGAATCTACCCTCTGGCATCTATAGATTTCAATGGGACAGAACGGACATTCATAATAGCAAAGTTCCAAAAGGGCTTTATTTTGTTCGTATCCGATATTCGGATAGAAGTGGAAAATCCGAAGAGATCCGAGAAATAATCTTATCATGATGCGCTTCCTGGTTCTTCTCATTATTTCGGTCACTTCGATTTTCACTCAATACCTTTCTTGGTCCGAGGGGTATTTCTTAACGCATTCGGACAACAAAATTCTGGCGACAAAGGATCACGATTGGAGTTGGCTACACGGCATACAGGGGGGATTTGAAATGAAGCTCTCTCGAAAAGTTAATCTGCTTAGCGAGATATCGTATTATTACGCCGAGAATAAAAAGGCTACAAAATTGCCTTTGGATATGTACCAAACCACAATACCCTTTGACATTTCCTGCATGCTTCATGAAAGCGTAGAATCCGACTATGGCGCAGGACTCAGTCTGGCATGGAGTTCACGGGAATTGAGATTAAGTGACTATCAGTACAAAGAAAAAATCAATGCCTTCAGTTTAGGCGGATCGGCGCAAGTTCGCTGGAAAAAACCGTGGCTGTTCCAAAAATGGGGTGCATTTGTCGGTCTTAAATTGCGTTACTTAAAGAGTTTTTATTTTGATGCACCCGGTCGCAATGTCAAAAATTATCACTTAGATTTTATGACGGGCCACCTATTCACCGGACTAATGTTTTAGGACTTATTTCCAATAATTGAACAATCTGCTCTCCTATATTCAACTTGAGACTTTTTATTCCGTCTATTACGATAGTACGGATGAAGGTACGTTCGTTGATTCGGCAACGTTTGACAACGGTAAAATCTCGAAGAGAACGTTGCGGAAACGGCTCGATCCCGTCACCGGAATCAAAATTGCCGACGAAGTCAAAGACGCACCCACGGTATTTTGGTGTGAGGACGATTGGTTGACAGCCTCTCGTTCTACTCTGTGGACACAAGAGGTTTGGATGGTGGACGAATGTCTTCGCATTTTTTTCCCGATGCTGTTTTTTCACTCACTCCGGGAAGCCGAGAGTTTTTTCGGCATTCAATCGCAGGAGGATATTCAACTCTCCGAACGGCTCATTTTGGTTTTCTATCGTCTGCTTGAGCATGCCGCACGTCTCGATCTGCGGGCAGTTTCGTCGATGAATAGCCTTTTGGAAATGAGCCAATTGCCCATACGGCGTGTATTCCGTGGAATTGCGGACTATGCGAAGGCCGGATCGAGCATTACATTTATTTTTCCGGAATTACGAAAGCCTGACATCTTCAATAACGTGGTGGGCGAATTCCCGGAATCGGAAATAAAGCTCGATTCTATGCGCGAAATTTTTGGGAATAAAGGGTCGCTCAGCAAAACAATGGATGTGTACGAAGAGCGCCCCGAACAGATTCGTCTGTCCGAAGCGATTGACGAAGCGTTTGCGCTGGGCAATTTTATTTTGGCGGAAGCGGGGACAGGAACCGGCAAGTCGCTGGCGTATCTGGCG
>JANNSF010000278.1:0-7023 GCA_031402315.1 bacterium
CATTCACCGTCGTGGCACCGGAGACGTATTCAAACGACCAAAACCATTTTTGTCCCACGGCCCGAATCTCAATCGCGTCTTTTGGAACTATGCTGAGATTCATATACCCTCGAAACCCCCAAACAAAAACAACAATACACAAAATCGTAGGGATGACTGTCCACGTAATTTCTAACGCATCACTGTGATGCATGCCCAGCGTCTTTTCATGTTTCGTCCGTTTGTATTTCCAGGCGAAATAACTCATCGCGCCAACGACAGCAACGAAGAAAAAAATACTCCAGTAGTAAATAAAGTAGAACAAGCCATCTATGTCGGCTGCTACGGTTGAATGCTGCGGCGGCATCCAAAAATCATTCATATCAAACTCTCGGTTAAATTATTCATTTGTCTATTCTTATTTTCTACATTTTTTTTCGGAGGTCTTTTCTCCAAAGCATCACTAAAAAGCCGCCTAAGATCAAGACAGTTATCAATCCTCCCAGCTTCATCAAATTGGTCGCCATTAGAACATACCCTTTGGCCGAAGGATCATAATGAAAACAATACAAAATGAGTCGGTCAATCGAACTCCCGATTTTTCCTTCGGACGCCTCGACCAGCGACAGGCGAACGTCTCGTTCTTTAAACTGTATGCCATAATGGTATCGCGCAATTTTTCCCCCTTCCGTCAAAACGAAGGCCACGGCGGGATGTGCGTATTCCTTTTTTTCCTCGACGTAATAGTATTTGAATCCCAAGGCCTCTGCAATTTTCTTCGAGTTGGCTTCAGACCCAACCAAAAAATGCCATCCATCTTCTATTCCCGGTTTTCCGATGAATTTCAGGTAGTTGTCTTTTTTGACTTTGGCAAGTTCGGGCGTCTCCGAGGGATCGATACTAATCGTCAGCATTTGGTACTCTTCTCCGGGGTTCCATGCAATGTCTTTTGCAACCTGACCGGCGGCATTGAGAACCAGCGTGCACAACATTGGACACTTGTAGTATGCCATTGTGAGTAAGACCGGTTTACCCTTGCCAAAGTATTCCGACAGTCGTACCGGCTTGCCCATTTCATCTATAAACGGCAAATCGAGAGGTACTATCTCACCCAAGTGCTCTTCAACATCCACCGCTTGCAATTCACGCGGTGGCTTGTCCATGATCACTTGTGAAAAAATCGGAAAAGTCGATAATAATTGTAAAAGAACAAATGCGAACAGATTTCGCATGACCAGCCTTTATTTTTTTGCAGGTTTCCCGCTTTTCGTGTCTTTCATGATTTTGGTAGAGCCTTGATCCGCCAATATCCTCATCGCGTCCTTAATCGGAATCTGGTACAGACCCTTGGCCGCGTCGATTACTCTATAGGTCGTCAGAACATGCATTTCATCGGCGCGCAGGAGGCGAAGCGGAGACGACTCGGGTTTTAAAACGGATTCTGCATAACGCATTTCACGCTCGCTCAGAAAGTATTCCGACATTCCGATGATCGAAGCGACAATTAACATCACTCCTACAAATGTTGAGATCAAAAGAGCCTTTACATTGACATCCGATTTTTCGTAACCGTCTTCCGGATGGATCGCCTGCTTTTCTTCTTCGCTCATAACTTATATCCTAAATCTTAAATGACTACGTGATTAATTGAATTGGATAATTTCGGGTCGCCCACGGGAATAAGCGGCTTCGCCGAAAATTTAGTCCACATAAACCATAAGAACAATCCTCCAAGCCCCAGCATGCACGCCGCATCTACCCACAAGCCGCCCCACGAGACGCCCTTTGCAAAAGACTCCGAGTGACTTGGGAAAATATTCCAATATAAATCTACCCAGTGCATCGCCATTAGCCAGATCGCAATCCATTTCATGATACTAAAATTACGTTTGTTCGCGCGCGGAATGAGAACCAAAAATGGGATGATCAAATGAAACAGCAATAGTCCCAGACTAACGTACATCCAGGAACCTTCCCACCGACGCAAGTAGAAAATCGTTTCTTCCGGAATATTCGCGTACCAGATAAGAAAAAATTGTGAAAATGAAATGTAGGCCCAAAATATGGTGAATGCGAATTGAAGTTTCCCCAAATCATGGTAGTGTTCAACCGTGATGGTTTCAGCCAAAACGCCCTTGCCACGGAGGTATAAGCCGAAGACAACCAAAAATGCAAGTGTCGTCAAGAGTGTGCCGCCAAAATACCAAAGACCGAATATCGTGGAGAACCAGTGTGGCTGAAGGGACATCATCCAGTCGTAAGCGGCGTACGTGATCGTCAGCGCAAAAAGAATCATACCCGGTGCACTGATCTGACGCATGCGGTGATTTTTCGTCTGATCGCCATTATCCTGATTAAGCGACATTTTGTAGAGGATTTGCCCGAAAATAAACCAAATTACAAAATAGACAACCGTTCGGATGATAAAAAAAGGCATATTCAGGTAGCCGGATTTGGCATGGAGAATTTCATCCTTGGCAACAACTTCTGAGTGTGTCCATTCATACAAATGATGGCCACCGAGAATCACAGGGATAAAAAGAATAAGCATGATTGGAAGCGCCATCATGAGGCTTTCCGTAATACGACGCAATACGATGCTCCACTCAGCACCGACAAGATGATGGAGTAGCGTAAGAAATAGTCCGCCAAGCCCTATCGATGCCCAGAAGGCATACGCCGTTAGATACGAATGGAAAAATTGCTCGGCATCGACGAAGTAACCTATGGCCGCAATAACGATTCCTATGATTCCAGCGATTAGCGCTTTTTTTCCGAAGTCACCCGCTTCCGTTAGGCGATAATTTTCAATTTTCATTATTTCAAATCCTTACGTTTTTCTTGTGGAACATCGTCCATCGTCGCAAGTTGACTCTTTTGCAGCGCGCGAACATACGAGACAATGGCCCAGCGGTCGGCGACAGAAATCTGAGAGCGGTAATTCTGCATGTTACGTATTCCATTGGTCATCACATCAAAAAGATGACCGTCCCCTACCGGAAGAAGGCGCGCCTCATGAAGATTGGTCGGAGGAATAGGCATTTTTTGTCCGACGATTCCTTTGCCATTGCCCGTCTCCCCATGGCATGGTGTGCAAAAAATATTGTATCTTTCCTGGCCTCTTTTCAGCAAGTTCATCGTAACCGAGACCGGTACTGTTTCCAACACATTACCCTTGGCATCGCGACCAGTATAGTACGCATCGTCCCCCCGCAATTGCCCACGCGCCACGGTACCCTCGACCGACATTCGCATGGTCGAGTGATTCTCAAAGAATTCACTTTCGGACTGCGCCTTATATTTGGGCTGATGATCCATATTGGGATTCATATGAATCGGTGGATTTTCCGAGGGACGACCTTGGCAACCCGCCAAAATCATGGCGGTCAATGCCGCGGTCCATATCGTCGTTTTTTTCATAGTTAAAATTTATTCTTTAAAATTGAATTTTAAAAATTCTTATCCTTGTACCACTTCAATATTCTTACCGCCAATGGAGCTGAGAAACGATTTCACTTTCTCCAATTCAAATTGAGGATCTCCGGACTCCACACTTACAAAAAATGCGTCCTGAGTTGCCCGCGAAAAATTATCCGAATTAAAAACAGGATGGTAGGGCTGCGGCAACTTATTGAAGGCAAACATACCAAAGACCGCCGTGAGTGCGCAGGTTAAAATTCCGACGGCCCAAATCGGAGGAACGTAAGCGATATAGCTGAAAAACGGTTTTCCTGAAATCACGAGTTTGTAGTCGTTACTAAGCCAGTATACAAATCCGATCATACCGAGGGTCGCACTGATCGCGATGACAAAACATACTTTCGCAAGGAGGGATCGCCCCAGTCCCATCGCCTGATCCATTCCATGAATAGGGAACGGCGAATGACAGTCAAATCCTTTATAGCCGGCATCCCGCATCTTTTCTGCGGCGTGATACAAATCGGATGCGCTGGAAAATTCCCCCAGCACCACCGTCATCGTATCATCTTTTTTGATTTTTTCACTCATAACTTTTTACCAAAATATTGTTAAATACTTATTATTTGAATCTAATGGTGTCCCTTGTGATGCGGATTGGCTTCCGGAAAAGTACCCTTCACTTCGGACATGGCGATCATAGGCACGTATTTGAGGAACAGCAGGAATAATGTAAAGAAGAGTCCAAACGAGCCGATAAAAGCAAACCAGTCCCAACGGGTCGGAGAATAATAATCCCAACTCGACGGCAAATAGTCGCGTGAAAGCGTGACAATGATAACAAATCGCTCAAACCACATACCAATATTGATCAGAATCGATGCTGCAAACATCACGGCAATATTCCGTCGCAATTTTTTCGACCAGAACATTTGTGGTACAACGACATTGCAAAAGATCATACTAAAGTAGGCCCACCAATACGGGCCGAAGGCGCGATTAATAAAAGCAAATCGCTCGTAGAGGTTTCCGCTGTACCATGCAATAAAGAATTCACAGGAATAGGCGTAGCCTACCATCATGCCGGTCACCAACATGATCTTATTCATATTCTCAAGATGGTACAGTGTAATAATATTTTCTAATTTAAACACTTTACGCGATACGATCGCAAGCGTCATAACCATAGCGAATCCTGAAAAAATAGCGCCGGCCACAAAGTAAGGTGGGAAAATGGTTGTGTGCCAGCCAGGAACGATGGACGTCGCAAAGTCGGTAGAAACGATACTGTGCACGGAAAGTACGAGCGGCGTAGAAATTCCGGCCAAAATCAGATAGGCCAATTCATAGTGTCTCCACTGACGATTGCCACCTCGCCATCCAAGCGACAAAACACCGAATACGGTCCGACGAATTTTGGAGGTTGCACGATCGCGTAGCGTAGCCAAATCCGGAATGAGGCCTACATACCAAAACAATAGCGATACGGTAAAATACGTCCCAACGGCGAAGAAATCCCAGAGAAGCGGGCTTCGAAAATTAGGCCACAAATCCATTTGATTTGGCACCGGAGCAAACCAGTAAGTCACCCACATGCGGCCAACGTGAATACCGGGAAACAACAAGGCGCAAATAACGGCAAATATCGTCATCGCTTCGGCGAACCGATTGATCGACGTACGCCATTTTTGACGAAATAAAAACAAAACAGCCGAAATCAAAGTTCCGGCATGACCAATACCAACCCAAAAAACGAAATTGACAATCGCGAGACCCCAACCGATGGGATTGGTAATACCCCAGATTCCGGTTCCCTCCATGAGGAGGTAGGTCACGGCAATCAAGAATAGCAATAAGCCCGAACTTGCAACGGCTAGTGCCGCAAGATAAGGCTTCGTCGCCTTGGCTTCTACGACTCCGCTGACTTGATCCGATATGCCTTTGAAGGTCGCATTGCTCGTGATGAGCGGCTCTTCGATAAGATGATCAGTTGCTTGTGCACTCACGGTTAAAACTCTCTATTAGATGAATAATCTTAAATAAATTTTAATATAGTCTTACGCTTTTTTCTCGGCGACCAGTTCCGGATTTGGATTTCTCAATTTGGCCAAATAAGAAGTCCGTGGACGCGTATTGATCTCGCCGAGCAAATCGTATCCACGTTCGTTTTTCTTCATCTTTGCAATCGCGCTTTTTGGATCGTTAAGATTTCCGAATACAATCGCTCCGGTCGGACAAGACTGCTGGCAGGCCGTCTTTACTTCACCGTCGGCAATTTCACGATTGTCTTTCTTGGCCGCAATGCGTGCGCCGCTGATACGCTGAACACAGTACGTGCATTTTTCCATGACGCCACGCATACGTACGGTGACGTCCGGATTTTTTGCCATTTTTAGTGTTTCAATCGCGGGCGTCCCCATAAATCCGCTGGATCCTGGTTGAAATTCAAGAAAATTGAAACGACGAACTTTATAAGGACAGTTATTAGCGCAGTAGCGTGTTCCAACGCAACGATTATAAACCATGACGTTGAGCCCTTCGCTGTCGTGTACCGTCGCCGCAACAGGACAAACCTGTTCGCAAGGCGCCGTTTCGCAATGTTGACAAGCCATCGGCTGAGTCACGACATTCGCATGATCTTCATCGCCTTGGAAATATCGGTCAATGCGAATCCAATGCATTTCACGGCTTCGAATCACCTGTTCTTTGCCAACGATCGGAATGTTGTTCTCGCTTTGGCAAGCTACCACGCAGGCATTGCATCCAAAGCATTTGTTCAAGTCGATCGACATGCCCCATTGAGGCAGGTTTGGTTTCTCAATCTGAATCGAATCCATGGGCTCTGACCATGGCGAACCCGTTGCACCCACAACCGGCACGTGTGGGCCCTTGTCTGATGCAAAGTATTCGTTCTTTTCCAGCAATGCGACCGTGCCTTCGCGGATCAGGTCAAAGCTGCGGCGCTCGGTTTCTTGCTTGCCAAGATCGTCGATCGCCCAGTGATCCTGCGTCACCGCCAATCGATAATCCGAATAACGTGGGCGGCCTTCGACCTTCGTCGCCAGACGCATTGCATCCATTGTCCGCAGCGGCGAAACATCGACACCAACAACCGGCACATCGCTCTCGGCAAACCCGCCGACCATCCCTGCACGTGACCGACCGTAGCCGATCGCTATCGTCACCACGCCCGGGGCACACCCTGGCATTTGGTAAACGGGCAATTCAATCGTCGCATCGCCACGACGCAGCGCCACCTTAGAGCCATCCGCATCAACGGCCAAAGCCTTTGCCGTCCGGGGGCTCATCACAGCCGCATTATCCCACGTCAGCTTCGTCAGCGATTGCGGCATTTCTTGCAACCAGCCATTGTTGGCAAATCGACCGTCGTAAATGCCGTCCGCAGCAACGAACAACAAGTCAATATCATCCTGGTCAACGTCGAGACTCGCCGTAGGCGAATCCGCAGTCAGCAACTCCGCCGGCCCTCGATACTTCGCATCAGCCACCGGCATCGCGACGGCTGTGTCGAACCCGTCGTGCAGGAATTTTCGCCATTGGCGATCGCTCAACGACGAATCAGCAACCGCGTCGGCGGAACGAGCAACCGCGTCGGCGGTTCGACGA
>JANNSF010000279.1:0-18917 GCA_031402315.1 bacterium
AGCACTAATTTCGTAATCAAAATGCTAACGGATTCATGCAAGTGCCATTAGTCCCGAGCCATTAGGTAAGCAATGTCGAACCGAGGGGAGGGTGGATAAAACGTCCACGAAGGGCTGTTTATAAATCGAAATCGCCTACAAAAATGAATATCACTCCGCTTGAAAATATTTCGTAGTCAGGAAATTATCAAAGCGATTCTAAAATCGATCCGGATCAAAAGGCCTCAGTTCAAGCGATGATTTTTGATTCGTCACAATCTCCGATACTAATTTTCCTGTGATCGGGGCGAGTGTAATACCCAGCATCGCATGGCCGGTAGCGGCGATGAGATTTTTCACATTCTTAAATCGTCCGATGAAAGGCAAACCATCGGGCGTGCATGGACGCAGGCCTGCCCATGCCTGAGTGAAATCAATGGTTTCGAGCGGCCAATTGGTAACATACTTCGGCACGGCCTTCAGAATCGCTTTCACACGGCGTTGGGTGATGGAAAGATCAAGCCCAGAAAGTTCGAGCGTCCCGCCGAAACGAATCTGATTTCCCATAGGTGTGATTGCGACGCGCGCTTCGCTAAGAATAAATGGCGTTTTGGTAAGAGGCTGAGCATGATCGAGCATTACGCTGTAGCCCCGCCCGGCTTGAACCGGTATGTGGACATTCAAATTAGACGTCAATTTGGGAGACCATGATCCGGCCGCGAGTACGAATTCCCGGGCTGAAAAATTCCCCTTCGTCGTGACGATTTCTTTTATTTCAGAATTATCGGTATGAATTGAAAGGACTTCTGTTTTTGTAAAAAATTCCACGCCTGCTTCTAAAGCCTTGGCGGCCATACTTTTGACAAGATCGAAAGGTAAAATATGTCCGTCGGCTGGAAAAAATAATCCTCCGGTTGCTGCAAAATTTATCGCGGGCTCGATTTTTTGAATTCCGCTATGGTCCAGCATTTGTGCGTCCACACCGAGTTCGTGCGCAAGCTCCATTTCATGACGGTGTCCTTTTTCGCCTTCTGTCGATCGGTGGAGCATCAGCAACCCGTTTTGCTCGAAACCAAATTTTAGGCCGCCAGCGTGCAATTCTTTGAATAGCGCGAGACTTGCGAGCGTGAGGTCGCGGAGGGCCGGCATATTTTTCGTTGCATAAGCCGAGCGGCTTGACCGCGCGAATTGCCAAAGCCAGCGAAAGAGCTGTGAATCAAAGCGCGGCTTAATATAGAACGGGCTCTCCGGATCGAACATCCATTTGAGACCTTTCATAATCATGCCGGGTGCGGCGAGCGGAACAAAGTGACTTGGACTGATGAGCCCCATATTACCAAAGGAGCAGCTTTCGCCAATCTCATCCCGCTCCAGGACGGCAATTTTCAATCCCTGCGAAGCGATATAGTACGCGGCGCTCACGCCAATGGCGCCGCCACCGATTATTATTACATCGTATTTTGAATGAACCATAATTCCTTACCATCCAAATTGATCAAAACTATTGTGTGAACATAAAAAAACATTTTTGCTAAATCACTTGAAATCCTTTGGCATACGGATCCTCGTCGTCGATGAATATCGTATTGTATCCCGTGAGATACGCCCATCCTTCGATACTTGGAATGATCGCATCGAAGGCGCCGACTTTTACTTTTTTTTCTACTCGACCTTTGAATAGACTGCCGATGATACTTTCATGAATAAAATTGTCGCCGACTTTCAGCTTTCCCTTGGCCGCCCATTGCGCCATCCGCGCGGAAGTGCCCGTGCCGCAAGGTGAGCGGTCAATCGCCTTGTCACCGTAAAATACCGCATTGCGTGCGTCGGCCTCATTGTTTTTCGGAATGCCGGTCCATTCAAGGTGAGTTAGACCCTGAATCGTCGGATCGTTCGGGTGAACGAATTGAAATTTTTCATTCGCCCGTTTTCTAACGATCGGACTCCAGCGCAGAATATCGCCGACTGTAATGGATTCAAGTCCTTTATAATTCTCCTGCGGATCGACAATGGCATAAAAATTCCCACCGTATGCCACATCCAGCTTTATCACTCCAAGTTCGGGGCATTCAATTTCCAAATCACGCGAATGCAGAAACGACGGGATATTTATGATTCGAACGGATTTAACTTTATTTCCTTCGATGGTATAATGCGCTTCCACGATTCCCGCCGGAACCTCTAATCGCAATAGGCCCGGCGTTTTGGGCGTGACAAGACGCTGTTCGATCATTACCGTCACCGTGCCAATTGTGCCGTGACCGCACATGGGCAGGCATCCGCTGGTTTCGATAAAGAGAATGCCGATGTCGGTATCGGCTTGTGTGGGAGGATATAAAATGCTGCCTGACATCATATCGTGACCCCGCGGCTCGAACATCAACGCCGTGCGAATCCAATCGAATTCACGCAAAAAATGCTGACGGCGTTCGCTCATATTTTTTCCGTCGAGGGATGGGCCGCCGCTAATTACAACACGAACGGGATTTCCGCAAGTATGGGCATCAATACAGGTGAACGTATGTTTTGACATAGTTTTTCATTTATGGTAGCCGCAAGCTTTCCCAAAGGGATCCCTATGGATAGCTTGCGAATTATTTGTTAAAGAATGGTCATGCTGTCCATGAGACTCCCGTGGAGAGTCTCGCTTTAAGCGGACGAAACATATGTTTTTCATGAACTCTCTTCATGTATGAGCGGTAAGGCTTGAAATGAATTACCTTCTATTTATCCAATGCCGCGCGCGCTTGCTTTTCTAGGTGGTCAATCAGTTTATCGCATGCACGTTCGGCTAAAAAATCATTTCCCTGCGACACGGCAATCATGATGTTGGCGTGAAGGGTTGCCGATTCCGACAGGTCTTCACCGCGATGATATCGAAACCAGAATCGACGGCAATGCGTTCGAAGCGGGGCGCAAGCCTCGGAAGCAAATCGATTTGAGCAAGCGTCGGCAAGATTCAGATCAAATTCATGATCGGCATGTATAAATTTTGTGATATCATTTTGCGATGCGGCGGACAGAATGGCTTCCGCAAGATTTTTAAATTCCTCACGCTGTTCGGCCGTCGAACGTTTCGCCGCGCGGGAAATGATGACACGTTCCAATGCCCGACGCGTTTCAAGAAGCGCAAGATGTTCCTGAATGTGAATCTCCGTGATGCGCATACCTTTGCGGGGAATCGATTCGACCAGGCCTTCCGTGGATAATTTCAAGAATGCTTCGCGCACCGGCGTACGTCCTATCCCTACGCGCTGCACCACATTCTGTTCCGCGACCATCTCACCCGGTTTGAGTTCCAGCGTGACGATGAGTTCCTCGATGGCTTCGTAGGCCTGTTCGGCCAGTGTCAAAATTTCGAGTGAAGAAGTTTTCACGGGTGCATGTAGGTTGTTTTGATGGTCGTATAAAATTCACGAGCGTAAACTCCCTGTTCGCGTGCGCCGTAGGACGAGCCCTTTTTTCCGCCGAAAGGTACGTGAAAATCCACGCCGGCCGTGGGCAAATTGACCATGATCATTCCGGCCTCCGCATGCTGCTTGAAATGATGTGCCGATTTGAGTGACGTCGTACAAATTCCGGCTGTAAGTCCAAACGGCGTATCGTTGGCAACCAGGAGCGCTTCCTCGTAGTTGCTGACACAAATGACGCTGGCGATCGGACCGAAAATTTCTTCTTCATTAATACGCATCGCATTTTTTGTCTCGGTAAATAACCCCGGAGTCATATAATAACCCTGTTTGGAGTAGGGCACCGCTTCACCGCCGGCGACTAATGTCGCTCCTTCGGATTGGCCGATGGCGACGTACTCGAGATTTTTCTTCAACTGGACCGCATCAACGACCGGCCCGATATCCGTTCCCTCCGCGCGTGCGTCGCCGACACGAAGCGATTTCATTTTTGCGACCATGGCCGCGACAAAAGCATCATGAATTTTCTCCGTGACGATCAGTCGGCTGGAAGCGGTACACCTTTGTCCGGTGGAATAAAACGAACCTTGAATAGCCGCATTCACCGCGGTATTCAGATCGGCATCGTCTAAAATGATCAGGGGATTTTTGCCGCCCATCTCGAGTTGGAATTTTTTCAATCGGGAGACACACGCCTGCGCAACAAGTTTTCCGGTAGTTTGCGAACCGGTGAAACTGATCGCGTCGATACCTTTATGATGAATCATTTTTTCCCCAACGGTTTTTCCGGAACCCATTAGTAAATTGAAAACTCCTTTCGGAATTCCCGATCGTGAAATGATCTCGGCGAGTGCCCACGCGCTGGCGGGTACAATTTCAGCCGGCTTAAATAGTACACAATTTCCGAATGCCAAAGCCGGCGCAATTTTCCAGGCTGGGATTGCTATGGGAAAATTCCAAGGCGTAATGAGTCCGACGATACCCAGCGGCTCGCGGACGGTATCCACCATTACACCGGGGCGAACGGACATCTGGTTGTCACCGGTATTGCGAAGCGCCTCGCCGGCAAAGAATTTAAATATTTGTCCCGCACGCTGCACTTCTCCGATTCCCTCCGGAAGTGTTTTGCCTTCTTCACGCGACAAGAGGTCGCCCAGTTCTTTTGCGCGCGCGAGGATCTCGGTTCCGATGAAATCGAGTGCATTAAATCGAACCTGCGGCGATACAAAACGCCACGCGGAAGCGGCTTTTTTTGCCGCCGTAACGGCTTCGTCAACTTGATTTGGAGTCGCTCCGGCGAATTCGCCTATGACATCCGTTGTGTCGGATGGGTTAATATTGGGTATATAAGAAGGGCTTTCGACCCATTCCCCGTCAATAAAGAGATTGTGTTTTTTCATAAATTAGTTTTCTTTAAATAATGTGTGCCAATAAATCGGTATTAGCTTAAGCCGAATTTCTATTTATCAAAAATCGAATTCATCGATTGCCACGAGCTTTAGCTCGAGGCATACTAGAAAAAATGTATCCGGCTTTACCCGCAAAATTCGACGTTCGGCTAAAGCCAAATTTAACATTTGCGTAATCCGTGACATAAAGGTCACGGCAACTTGCCAAAAAAAATTATACTTTTGGTCTTGAAGCAAGCGCGGTTTTTACAACGCGCTCGACGTGCGCGCGTTCCTCGCCTACGAGCGTCATCCGCGGCGGACGAACGGTTTCCGTTCCGACGCCGACAAGTTGCTCGACCAATTTAATATTTTGTACAAATTTATTTGACACATCGAGATGGAGAAGCGGCATAAACCAGCGATAGATCGCGCGTGCCTCTTCGATTTTACCGGCCTTAACGAGTTTGTAAATAGCGACCGTTTCTTTGGGAAAGGCAACCACGAGACCCGCGAGCCAGCCCACAGCGCCGAGAACTAAGCTTTCCATCGCCAAATCATCCACGCCGCAGAATATTTGGTAGCGGTCGCCGACGACATTGATAATGTCGGTAAGACGGCGAATGTCATTGGACGATTCTTTGATCGCCACAAAGTTTTTCTCGTCCGCCATTTCCAGGAACATGGCCGGTGTGATATCGACTTTGTAGGCAACCGGGTTATTGTAAATCATGATTGGTTTGTCGGTCACTTTGGCGACCGCCCGATAGTGGAGGATGGTTTCGCGGGAATCGGAAGGATATGGGATGGCAGGCAAAACCATAAATCCATCGGCGCCGGCATGGGCTGCCGCTTCCGCATAGCGGCACGCAAAAGGCGTGGAGGTCTCGGCGACACACGATATTAGCGGAACGTGCCCTTTACAGGTGTTTGCCGCCGTTTTAACGACCGACAATTTTTCTTCCGCGGTCAATGTCAGATTTTCACCGAGCGACCCAAGAATGACTACGCCATCCACGCCGCTTGCGAGTTGAAATTCCAAATGCTTTTCGATGGCCGCATGGTCAATCGATAGATCGGGCTTGAATTTTGTAGTTACTGCCGGAAAAACACCCTGCCAAGGTTTCATAGAGGCTCCTTTTTTATATATATTTGTGATATATTATGAAAATGTCAAGAGAATTAATCTGTGTGCAGATGCTACTGCTCTTTATAATATAGGACCGCCAGATCAGTATTCGATGTAAGTTTTCGAAATTGTCGCTCTAATTCCTTGCTTCATCTATTATCCAACCAATATCTTTCGGGTGAAACGATACACCCCATCGCCATTTACCAAAACCGCCATGCGCATTTACTGCCTGATACTGCTCGATCGGTCGTTTTTTGGAAGGTTTGGGTTTGGGCATGCTTACAATTTATTCGTCAGAAATATTTATTTGCGGTTTCGAGATTGATGATTAAAGTAATTCAAGTTTCATAACCTATGCAAGGGGAGAGTGGGAACGGAGATTTGATAAAAAAAAGAAGGCTATGTCAAGTAATAGATAGCAAGTAATAGTAGATAGAGAGCTGAATTACGAATATCTAAATAACCCTACATCCCCTTATCAGGAGCTTTACCCTGGGCGATGTCTTCCGTCCAGACGACATATTTCTGAAGACGATAAAGCAGTTGCTGAGCGGGCTTAATAAAGGCCGGAACCTTGGTCAGCGCGAGTTCGCCGCGAACGGTAGTAATCTGTTCGTCATAACGGGGGAGAATTTCATTTTTGTAGAAATTCGGATACTTCAAATTGCGCTCGACAAAATCATAATTTTCGTAAACGTAGACATCCCACCATGAAGATATGGCACCCTGGCTAAAATAGTTATTCGTGGTCACAATGATTTCATCCCGGCCGTCGCCGTCCAGATCACGCGCATCGCCAAAGGGACCGAAATCGGCGCCGCGAAATTTTTGTCCGTCCCAGAATATGATCAGGGATGAATTTTTACCCCAGGGATTTCCATGCTCGACAAAACGCAACATGACGTCAACACCGTAGGCATTATCAATATTTACGATCTTGATGTCGGAAGCATGAAAGGAATTTTCCGAATAACGTTTTTCCAAAACAAGATTCCACCGATTTTCAATTTTCCTGTAAACGCGCGCGAAACAACGATCCTTGAGATCTTCCATATTACGCGGCATACCCGCGATCAGGAGTTCCGCCACACCATCTTTGTCAAAATCAAAGTAAAAAGCCCTCGTTTCACCGACATAGCTCACACTGGGATTGGGTGTCTGGGATGTATCGATCAAGTGCATGCTGAGGAGTTCATCCTGACGCAAGGTCGGATAAATGTGACGGAAAGAACGAATCATGCGATCAAAAACCATATCCGGTTTTCCTGTGGAAAAGATTTCGACGTAGGAACAAAAGGCATCGCCTAAAAACTGCGTCGGTAGGTACGCGGTCGTGACATGTTGTGAGGATACGATGCCAACCCAGGGCTCATGCACTGTTGTCCAATCAAAAGTGCGCTGGACTTCAGGTTCGATCCGATATCCCTGAAGACCGGCATCGGAAACAACAGCGCGTAAATAGAGAAGGGAATCATTAAAATAAGGATGACGCTGTGGGGCCCGCTCGATGGCGTATTCATCCGGAGGAAGAGCAAGAAGGGTCGATTCTTCGGATAGCGCTTTGGCTGAAATGTACCGATGATGGTCCGGAGAAAAAATTTCAATACCAAAGGCCGACTCGGAGATCTTCCATGAAGTAGGAATTTCCAAAGCAAAACCATACTTCACATTGCGGTAGGTATTCCACTCCATGTTTTTTGATTCCGCGGAAACAAACGTGGCGGGAGGATGACACATTATGAAATTGAAAATAACCAAGAGTGTGACTATTCCTGCACTAATGGACAGACGGTATCGGGCTGCTTTTGACATAATCTTTTTTACTTGTCTAAAATACTATTCTCAATTCATCGCTCAGCGCAATTGCGCTAAGTAGTCAAACATAGATCGTTCGTAAGACGCGGCGTCCGGGGCCTTGATCAGTATGCTGTGAAAGCGATCGGCACGCGGGTGCGCATAGGAACCGACCGTCACGGGCGCCTCACACGACCGGAAAGCCATGGCCATGGTAAGGTCCAAAGCAAAATTGAAATCCAGAATGAGGTCAAACTTTTTCTCTCGGATCTTATCAATGACACCTTTTCGTAGTGTCTTAAAAAAGCCAATGTCGTTCTTTTGGATTTGTTCGGCCGGATAGCCCAAAATGGCACTGGTGTCGGCTGAAAAATCCGGGTGGAGAAGAAACTCCGTGGAGCTATTTGGAAAGTGTTCGCGCATTTTTTGAGCAATGAACTCGGCCCTGGGTCGTTCCATTACCGGCAGGTACGCCAAAATTTTTTTGATTCCTCGTACCTCTTCCCGAAAGTCCAACGTGGCCGTAGGCTTCAAAAATTTGGATCGCCATAAAAAATATTCACGCAGAATGGCGTTCATTTCATACCGACTCATAGCATGATGCTATGTTTAGAATGGAGTCACGACACCGTGACTTGATTATAACCGGACATCTACAAAAAACTTGGTTCGCAATTGCGTAACCCATTTTTCCATTTCTTTACCTTGCTTTTCACGAAGTGCGATGCTTTCGATCGTTTGCCAATCGTCTTTGAGATTGAGTCTTCGATTGTCGCGGCGATCGTTGAGACGGCAAATAAAAAAACCGAACTGGGTCTCAAAGGGTTGTGATATCTCATCTTTTTTGAGGCCGTTTAAGGCATTCAAAAATGTTTTATCCTGCAATGTAGAGAGTTCGACCCAACCCATGTTTCCAAGATTTCCTTTTTTTGCCGGATCGTCGGAAAATTGTAGCGATGCTTTTTCAAACGTAATTTTGGCGTCCAAGATATCCTGGCGAACACTAGTTATTTTCTTGATGGTCTCAGACTTGTCATTGGCTCCGGTTGCCACGCCAATCAAGATGTGGCGAGTATGAATTTTTTCGCCTGTTTTTTCAATCATTTGAATGATGTGGTAACCGAATTCCGACTTTACAATCCCCGAAATTTCACCCGGCTCAAGTCTCACGGCGGCATCGGCAAATTCTTTGACAAAATCTCCACGATTGAACCAGCCTAAGTCACCACCCTTCTTACCGGATCCGGGATCGCTTGAAAAAACTTTGGCGAGGGAAGCAAAGTCCGCACCCTTTTTTATTGAATCCAAAAGTATCTTTGCGTTTTTTTCCGCTTCGGCAAATGCTTCGTTGCCTGCTTTTATTTCCATCAGGATTTGGCTAAAATTGACCGAAGCGCCAACCTCCGGGAGACTGTCTTTGTGCAAATCAAAAAAGGCCTCGATTTCGGAACGGGAAATTTTGAGGTCTTGAAATCGGCTGTTTTGTATTTTTTGTGTCAAAAGTTGTTTGCGCACATTCGACTTATAGAGTTTCTTGATTTCCTTGAGGGATTTACCCAAGTATTTTTCAAGTTCAGCTTCTCCGCCGGCCTGTTGGACACGTTCGCGAACCTGTTGGTCGAGAGCCTGCTCCACCTGCCCTTCATCGATGATAATACTATCCAATCGTGCTTGCGCGAGGAGAATTTTTTGATTGATGAGCACTTCGATTATTTTGCGTTCCAACGCGTTAAAAGCGGCGGTATCAAGCGCCGGATTGATCTTTTGATTGGCCGCTTCGAAAAAGGCATACTGCTGAACCTCGCTCGCCATGATAATTTCGTCGTCGACGACCGCGGCAATCTTATCCACGATTTGGCGTTGAGCAAAAAGACTCGTTGTCAGTACAATTGCAGTAAGAATGTTCTTCATGATTCCTGTTACATATTTCTGTTCACGGCGCTCACCAAGGTTTTCGCGCCACGGGTTATTTTATATACAATAAATCGTTCTTGGCGTTCATATTTTTAAAGATCATTTCAATTCCCACTGCGTCGTTGGCTTTGATTTGCCAATGTGCGGTTTGCAGTTCAAGCCGATCGGCGTAATATTCCCTCCGACGATCACCGTAAACGTACAAAAACGTCTCATGTTGCCTTCCGATCGGTACGGAACGCTTCGGAGGAATCCATAGTTTAAAAGAGCGGTCGGATTCAAATCGTGGCTTATAAAGTGCTGAGTCACGCCAGGATTTGTAAAAATCACCTGAAGATTCAATTGAAATTTCAACCTCCGATTCGGAATCGTTATAAATTTCAATCGGATGACCGCACCCGATCACGAGCAATGCCAAGAATATAATGACAAAGAACAGAAGGATCTATTTCGCTTCATCTAATTCAAATCCACCCAAACCGATTTCACTTGGGTATAGAATTCATACACCGATTCCATGCCGCATTCGCGTGTGAATCCGGACATTTTATATCCACCGTAGGGCATGGCAGCATCGTACATATTGTACGTATTGATCCATACCGTGCCGGCTTTAATCTTGCGTGCCAGTGTGTGGGCTTTTTTGATATCGCGCGTCCAGATGCCCGCGGCCAGCCCATAGTAGGTGTTGTTCGCGATCTTTACGGCATCGTCAAAATTTTTGAATTTCAGAGTTGATAGTACAGGACCGAATATCTCTTCTTGTGCAATTTTCATGGAAGGATCTACCTGACCAAAAACGGTGGGCTGGAAAAAATAACCTTCGTTGCCGATTCGATTTCCACCGGCCAGTAGTTTGGCGCCGCCTGTCTTTCCCGCGTCCACATAGGACATCACTTTATTCATTTGAATCTCCGATGTCAGTGGACCGAGGCGTGTTTCAGGATTAAGCGGATCGCCCGGAACCATTTTTGCAGCGCGTACCGCCAGTTTTTCTACAAATTCATCATGAATACTCTCTTCGATGAGAAGACGAGAACCGGCCGTACAGACTTCTCCTTTATTATAGAAAATAGCGGCGACCGCCATTTTAACGGTGGTATCAATATCGGAATCCGCAAATACAATATTCGGCGACTTGCCACCGAGTTCAAGGGAAACGCGCTTCATGGTTTGAGCTGCCACCTTCATGATCTCTTGCCCTGTTGTCGTCGATCCTGTAAAGGCAATACCATCGACATCGGGATGCGCCACGAGCGTCGCACCGGCCGACTTTCCAAAACCCGTCACAACGTTAAAAACCCCTTCCGGCAACCCTGCTTCAGCAAAAATTTGCGCGAGTTTGAGTGTTGACAGGGGTGTAAATTCGGAAGGCTTTACAACGACGGTATTACCCGCACAAAGCGCGGCCGCAATTTTGCGCGCTGCCGTGATAAGGGGGAAATTCCACGGAATAATAAGCCCAAGCACTCCGAGCGGTTCTCGCAGTGTATAATTAAAATAATTTCCCGAGACCGGTATCGTATCGCCCTGGATTTTAGTTGCCGCTCCGGCGTAGTATGCAAAGATATCAGATGCAATGGGGATTTCAATTTGCATCGTTTCAGAAATCGGTTTACCGCAATCTATGGTTTCAAGATACGCCAATTCGTCCGCATTTTTCGAAATGAGTTCGCTGACCTTCCACAGGAATTTTCCTCGGCGACTTGCGCTCATCTTACTCCACTTGCTCCCGTCCTCAAATGCTTTTTTTGCCGCGGCTACAGCCAGATCAACATCTGTTTTGTCGCCTTCAGAAATTCCAATAATGGCTTTTCCGGTTGCGGGATTAATAGTATCAAATTTTTTCCCCGATGCTGCTTCCAGAAAGTTATTATTAATAAAAAGCTTAGTATTAGTGATATCGAACTTTTTCACTTCCGTCAGAGGGGGCATTTCAATTTCCTTGGAGTATTCGGTTGACCTGGTTTTGTCAGGATAACATTTACGTTTTCAATGAGATAACTTAAGCAAAAACACAAATCTTGTCAAGATGTTTCACGAAAAAAAACAGAATCCCACAAATTGCTAACACTCTACTCACTTCCATTTTTCTGTCAATAGATTACGCGAAAAAACGAAACTTCCAATTTTTCAACTGTGTGTCAGCAACTTTGACCGGCCAAAGCCTGCGCATTTCGTAACAATTCAATTAAGTACTTTAATAGCCGCACACTTTAGCTCGGAAAAGTTTGCCATTACAAAAAAATGTTCCTTGCTTTTCTTTATCAATTCTCCTTATTTAAAATAGTTGAAAAAATAAGCGAATAGAAAAAATGCCATCAAAAATTCCGGTCGTTATTCTCGGCGCAACCGGCACCGTCGGACAGCGTTTCATCCAGCTCCTTGAGCAACATCCTTATTTTGACATCGTAGCGTTGTGCGCTTCCGAAAAATCGGCCGGAAAAAAGTACGGCTCGATAACTTCCTGGAAGCTCGATACGCCTATTCCAAAAAATGTTTCGGAAATGACCGTACTACCTTGCGAACCTACGATGGAAGCCGGCATCGCGTTTTCAGGATTAGACTCGTCCGTCGCGGGAGAGATCGAATTGCGTTTTGCACGCGCGGGATTTGCCGTCGTGAGCAATGCGAAAAACTACCGCATGGAACCTGATGTTCCGCTGGTTTTTCCGGAGATCAACGCGGATCATTTGTCGCTCATCCCGTTTCAAAAAAAGAATCGCGGTTTCGACCGAGGTTTCATCGTGACCAATTCCAATTGTTCCGTCATGACCTTTCTTCCGATTATCCACGTTTTAGACACGTACTTTGGTGTTGAGAGAATGAACGTCGTAACCATGCAAGCGATTTCTGGAGCAGGCTATCCCGGCGTAGCTTCCATGGATATTCTTGGAAATATCATTCCGCATGTAGGCGGAGAAGAAGAAGAAAAAATCCAAACCGAGCCTTTGAAGATTTGGGGTAAATTTGAGAATGGAAAAATTCGTAATTCAGATATCATCATTAGCGCTTCGGTGAATCGCGTTCCCGTCTTGGATGGTCACCTCGCATCCGTCTCGGTCAAATTGAAATCAAAATTCAATCTCGATGAGGTCAAAAAACAATTTCGGGAATTCAGAGGAGAACCGCAGGAACTTGAATTGCCGCTCGCACCAAGAAATCCAATCGTCGTGCATGAAGATGTAACCCGTCCGCAACCCCGGCTGGATATCCTTCTTGAGAAAGGCATGGCGACTTCGGTTGGCCGATTGCGTGTCTGTCCGGTACTCGATTTGAAATTTACTTGTCTCGTGCATAATACCATTCGCGGCGCCGCCGGTGCCGCGGTGCTCAATGCCGAACTGCTCTTCAAGAAAAACTATCTATCATGATTATCATGAAATTTGGCGGGACATCCGTTCAGGATGCCACGTCCATGACCGCGGTCATCGAAATTGTCCGAACAAAAGTACCAAAAAATCCGTTGGTCGTGACGTCGGCGATTTCCGGTGCAACAAATATTTTGCTCCAAGCGCCCCGTTTGGCGATACAAGGTGAAAAACAAAAAGCGCTCGACAATTTAGTTTTGCTCCGCGAACGCCATTGGTCCATCGCAGAAAAGATCGTTCGTGAGGAGTACCATCAGAACCTCCGGGATTTTATAACCGCCACGTTTGAAAAACTTGTGAATCTTATCGAAGGAATTTCATTGCTCGGTGAATTAACTCCGCGTTCTCAAGATCTGTTTGCCGCGCAGGGTGAATTGCTTTCTTCAAAAATACTGGTCGCCGCCATGAAGACCGCCGGGTTGAATTCGGAGTGGTTTGATGCAAGGACGATTATGCGGACGGATAATCAATTTGGATCCGCAACCCCCTTGATGAATGAGATACGAGTAGCGTCTGAAAAAAATCTTCGCCCCCTGCTATCGACTAAAACCGTGGTTACGCAAGGATTTATCGGCTCTACAAAAGACGGTATTACCACGACTCTTGGGCGAGGGGGCTCGGACTATTCCGCCGCGATATTGGGCGCCGCACTGGACGCGGAGGATATTGAAATCTGGACGGACGTGGATGGCGTGCTGACGACCGATCCAAGACTCGTCAAGAATGCAAAGCGCGTTCGGCAAATGACGTTTCAGGAAGCCAGTGAACTGGCCTATTTCGGCGCCAAAGTTTTGCATCCTGCAACTATTATCCCCGCCGTTGAAAAAAATATTCCGGTTCATGTCTATAATACAAAAAATCCGGCATCGGGCGGAACACTGATTGCCAATTCCTCCAAATCGGCACACGGCCTTATCAAATCCATTGCTTATAAAAAAAATATCACGATCGTAAATATTGTCTCAACGCGCATGCTTCTTGCTCATGGATTTCTTGCGTCGATTTTTGATGTTTTCAAAAAGCACCAAACGGGTGTGGACGTTGTATCCACGACCGAGGTGAGCGTTTCGCTCACGATCGAACAGACGAATGAACTTGAGGACATTCTGCGGGATTTGCGTTTATTTGCGCAAGTGCAAGTTGAGTCCGAGCGGGGTATTGTATGCCTCGTCGGCGAACAGATTCACGATTCTCCCGGTATTGCCGCACGTACGTTTGCAGCCATCCGGGATGTCAATATCAATATGATTTCCCAGGGCGCCTCCGAGATCAATTTGACCTTTGTAATTGCGCAGGAAGACGTGGATCGTGTGGTCAAGATTCTGCACGACGAATTTTTTTCGGGCCCCTTGCCGCCCGAATTATTTGAGTAACATTCTCCGGAAAGAATTTATGAATATCGCCCTGATCGGTTATGGCAAAATGGGAAAAGAGATTGAATCCCTTGCGCCATCGAAGAACCTGCTGGTGGTTAAAAAATTTGACCGTCAAAATTCTTTGGCCATTGAAAAACTTCAATCGATTGACGTCGCCATTGATTTTTCATCGCCGTCATGCGTTAAAAAGAACATTGAGTTATGCGCCGGCGCCGGTATAGCGATGGTTGTTGGAACAACCGGATGGCAATCGGAATTGGATGACGTAAAGAGAATTGTCATGAAGAGCGGTATTGGATTTATCTACGCGTCCAATTTTTCCATTGGTGTAAATCTTTTTTTTAAGATTGTTCAAAATGCTACCAAGATGGTCGATGCGTTTGACCACTACGATGTTTCCCTGCATGAAATTCATCATCGCCAGAAATTGGACAGCCCGAGCGGAACAGCCATAACACTGGGCGAAAAAATCATAGAGAAATGGTCGCGAAAAAAGAGAATTTCAGAGCCCCGCGAAAATCCGATTCCGAAAGATGTTTTACAAATTACCTCCGCCCGTGTCGGTTCCGTTCCCGGGACTCATGCGGTTACGTTTGATTCGGCCGAGGACTCGATCGAACTAATTCATACGGCCCGCAACCGACGTGGGTTTGCACTCGGGGCGCTTTTGGCGGCGGAATGGATACGCGATAAAAAGGGCGTTTTCACAATGGAGGATGTACTCAATTTTCGACTATGATAAAACTATCTGCGTCCGAACTTAAAAAACTGCCGTCCGACGGCGGTGACCAATACAATCGACTTGTCTTTGAGAAAAGTCCCTACCTGCTCCAGCACGCCGCGAATCCGGTAGATTGGTTTCCCTGGAGTGACGCTGCGTTTGAAAAGGCCCTCTTGGACGACAAACCGATTTTTCTTTCGATTGGCTATGCGACCTGCCACTGGTGTCATGTGATGGAACATGAATCGTTTGAAGATCCGGAAGTGGCGGCGTTGATGAACGCGAATTTTGTTTGTATCAAAGTTGATCGTGAAGAGCGTCCGGATATTGATCAGATCTACATGGCGGTGACGCAAGCCCTGACGGGTCATGGCGGTTGGCCTATGACCGCTATTCTTGCTCCCGATAAAAAACCGTTTTACACAGGCACCTATTTCCCAAAACACAGCTCACCGCATCGTATGGGTATGCTCGATCTCATTCCGGCAATTCACGATGCATGGAAAAATCGGCGTGAGGAAATCTTACGGTCCTGCGAGCAAATCACGAAGGCTCTGAATAAAAGGAGCGACGGGAAATCGGACGTTCAGTTTGATTCATCCTTACTGGATCGGGCATTTTCAATGTTTCAGGGTCAGTTTGATCAACGTTATGGAGGTTTTGGTAATTCTCCGAAATTCCCAACGCCTCACAATATTTCATTTCTAATCCGGTATTATAAACAAACGCACCATGAAGATGCGAAAAGCATGATTACGCGAACCCTTAAGAATATGCGTTCCGGGGGAATCTACGACCATGTTGGTTTTGGTTTTCATCGATATGCGACAGACGAGAAATGGTTTCTACCGCATTTCGAAAAAATGCTTTACGATCAGGCGCTTCATGCAATGGCGTATACCGAAGCGTTTGCCGAATTCAAAAATCCGGAATACCGGAAAATTGCAGAAGAAATTTTGGAATACGTTGCGAGGGATATGACGTCGCCGGAAGGCGGATTTTATTCCGCGGAAGATGCCGACAGCGAAGGCGTTGAAGGAAAATTTTATTTGTGGTCCGAGTCAGAATTGATCGCGTTACTGGGTCCAAGTGACGCCTCCTTTGCAATGGCGGTATTCGCTGCAACCGGTGATGGTAATTATTATGAAGAGGCGACTCGTGAATTCACGGGATCGAATATTTTATACCAGCAAAAAGAAAACGATGTTTTAGCCGACGTATTAAAAATAACGGAAACGGAATTGGTTTCTCGCCGCGAGGGTATTCGTCAAAAACTATGGTCGGAACGTGAAGGCCGCGTACACCCGCTCAAAGACGATAAAATTCTGACGGATTGGAACGGGCTGATGATTGGCGCACTCGCGCGCGCCGCGCGAATTTTTGAGAAACCACAATATGCAGACCTGGCTAAAAATGCAGCGAAATTCATAGTCGACAAACTGCGCCAAAAAGACGGACGTCTTTTGAAACGCTATCGCGACGGCGAAGCCGGATTACCGGCGCATGGCGATGACTACGCTTTTTTGATCTCCGGAATGTTAGACTTGTACGAGGCGACATTTGAAATTCAATGGCTCCGCCATGCGATCGAATTAAACAGTCTCTTCATTTCACACTACTGGGATGAAGAGCTGGGTGCTTTTTTCTTCACGGCCGACGACGCTGAAAAAATGATTTTTCGTAATAAAGAAATTTATGATGGTGCGATTCCGTCGGCCAATTCTTTTGCGATGCTGAATTTGATTCGGTTGTCACGAATGACCGGCGAAGAAAAACTGGAGAGTATGGCCTGGAGAATTGCTACGGTATTTTCCGATAATATTTCCAAAGCATCGGTCTATTTTGCGCAATCGCTGATCGCGCTTGATTTCATGCTGGGAGAGGCTCAGGAAATGGTAATCGTCGGCGAAAAAGATCATTCGAATACACAACGATTCCTGAAAAAACTGAACGAGGGCTTTCATCCGAATCGGGTTTTAATGTTATGTGATTCTCGGAATACTGAGGAATTAGGAAGAATCGCGCCCTTCACGCAGTCTTTTACCATGAAGGACAATTTGCCGACGCTGTATGTTTGCCGACATTTTGCCTGTGAGATTCCCGTGACTGATCCGGATTTTCTGTAAATGTCGAGCTAACTTTAGTGGTTAAATTCCAAGATGTTGGAAGAGGTGGCATCCACCTGAAAGCCGTGTTGGCCTGTATAGTAAAATGATTTTTTATCGGTGATGTGGCCACGCGTCGACGATAAGACCGCGTAGAATGTGCCTTCCGGAATAAAATGGCCGTTGCCATAATATCCGTCCCAAGATGTATTGAAACTCCGATTTCCAAAGGTGGTATTTGAAAAAAGGACGGCCAAAACTTCGCTCGACGAGTTTTCAATTTTCAAACTCCAAGGTCCCGACGAATTGGCAAACGTCATATTGAGTTGAACGGTACTGTTATAAAAAATGACGGGTGGATTTACATCCGAGTTGATAACCGTCGCACCTTCGCAGGCACAACCGTCGTCGGCATATTCGGATTGGTCTTCATCGTAAGGATCGTCGTCCGCACTGCTGCAGCTTTCATCATCTTCTGAGCATCCGTCATCCGAAGAGTAGTCGTACGAATCGTCATCGCTTGACGTATCGTCACAGCTGTCGTCTTCATCCGAGCAGCCATCGTCCGTTGTACCGTCTTCGTAATAGGAGTTGTCGGTAGAAGAGGAGCAGCTCTCATCGTCATCAGAACAACCATCGTCCCCATAATCTTCCCCGGGTTCGTCCGTGATAAAACTTGCAATGTGGGTAGTGTGGACTTTCGAGGTACAAACTTTGCGATCGTTCAGGACTTCACGGCGGATGAATCCTAAAACATGGGGGCGGAAAGTAATCAAAAGAAAGACGATCAGGGTAAGTCGATAGGCGGCGATCACTTTAAGTGTTTTCATAACAATACAATAATCAAACATCGTGCCAGATTGTAAGTGTATAAAAGAATGGTCTGGACTTAAGAATTTGTGTTTTATTTGCTACAATGTGGTGTGAATCGGCGCTTGAAATTGGCTTGGCATTGACTTAGATTTTGACGACTCAACCTATACAAGCCAACGGTGTTTGTCTGCTTATGCGTAAATTACTCGCAACGTACCTTCTTATCGTTCTTGGATTCATACAAACTCCACTATTTTCACAATCCCAAAAAATAAAATTTGAACGATTGTCCATAGAACAAGGTCTGTCCCAAAGCAAAATTTTCGCCTTGCTTCAGGACCGGAAAGGCTTTTTATGGATTGGGACACAGGACGGATTAAATAAGTACGATGCCCATTCGTTTACGATCTATAAACACGTCATCGAAGATTCTACTTCCTTATCCGAAAATTATGTTTGGTCATTGCTAGAGGATCATACCGGCTTGCTTTGGATTGGGACGAATGGCGGGGGCATCAACATCTTTGACCGAGAGAAGGAGCAGTTCAAACATTACGTCTACAATCCCAAAGACTCCACGAGTCTGAGTAATAATTACGTCTGGTCTTTGTTTGAAGATCGAAGCGGAACTCTGTGGGCAGGAACGCGTTTTGGAGGGCTCAATAAATTTGACCGCCGGACCGGCAGCTTCAGGCGTTTCATGAATAATCCCAAAGATTCAAGAAGCCTGAGTTTTAACTACGTCATGTCGATGTATGAAGACCGCCAGAATAACTTTTGGATCGGGACCAACGGTGGAGGCTTGGATAAATTTGATCGGGCGAAAGAAACATTTACCCACTATAAGTTTGACGAGAAGGATCCTGGAAGTATTAGCGAAAATCGAGTGTGGGCGGTATACCAGGACCAAACGG
>JANNSF010000280.1:0-2175 GCA_031402315.1 bacterium
AAGCGGCCCCGGTTGTTTCACCGGATGGAAAGGATCTTTACTTTTTTATTCAAAATCATCCTGAGAATACCTATGGAAAAGAAGGTAGCCAGGACATCTGGGTTACCCATAAGGACGATCGTGGCATATGGTCGCCACCAAAGAGACTTGGCTCACCTTTAAATAATAACCGTTCGAATCAAGTCTTCAATGTGTTGCCAAATGGTTCTATTTTTATCCGTGGAGGCAAAGGAAAAAATGACAAGGGTTTCTCAATCGTGACCACTGGCGGTGGTTCAACAGAATTGAAAGTGAAGGATTTTGCTGACATGGAGAAGGGTCGCTTTTCTGGCGCTACCATTTCAACGGATGTCAAACACATGGTTCTGTATTTTTCAGAATTTGAAGGAAGTACACGCAGTGATTTGTATATCAGTCATGCGCAATCAGATGGCAATTGGACAAGACCGGTGAAAATGAAAATCACTGATAAGTCGGATGAGTTTGGACCTTTCATCGCACCTGATAATAAGACACTGTACTTTGCAAGCGACCGTCCGGGTGCTGGTAAGCAAGGCGGTATTGACATTTATAAGACGGAGAGATTAGATGATACGTGGGAGAATTGGTCAGAGCCGGTAAACCTTGGTCGCCCAATAAATACGGCAGCAGGGGATTCTTATTTTTCTATGGATGCTGCAGGAAATGTTTTCACCTCTCGCGCCAATAGCCGCGTAGACGGTGGCAATCTTGATTTATTTGTGCTGGTGCCACACGATATTAAAGTGATGTTGGCAGGAACTGTTTTTAATGAGAAAACAAGTCAACCTATACCTGCCTCTGTTACTTTAAGCATTAAGGATCAAAAGCCGGTGGCTATGAAAGCTGTTGCGAATGGGAAGTTTGGAACGCGCATTCCTGAAACAAATGAATATGTAATATCGGCAGCATCCGAAGGCTTTCTGCCAAAGGAAGAGACATTTACAGTTCCTAAGATCGGAAATGATACTACTCTGACAGCCGAAGTTTATCTTACGCCAATAGCAAAGAAACTTATTCTTGCGGGAACGGTCTTTGACAATAAAACGGAAAAACCGGTTGTCTCCAAAATTACCGTTACTATAAAGCCAGACAAAAAATCGAATCTTTCAATTGAAGCACGTGATGGAAAGTACGAACAGGATATTTCCAGAATGGGTTGGTATGTGATGACCGCTTCTGCATCTGGCTATTTAAACTCGACAGATAGTATTCAAATCATTTCGGAGGAAGAAACTCCGATAATCAAAGATTTTTATTTGCAACCTATTGAAGTTGGGCTTACAGTACGCCTAAAAAATATTTATTTTGATTCTGATAAGACTACTTTAAAGTCGGAGTCATTTGTTGAGCTGAATAAAGTGATTGACTTCCTGAAACAAAATGAAACGGTGGAGATTGAGATTTCAGGGCATACAGATAGCCAAGGCTCCGATACTTACAACGAAAACCTTTCACAAGGCAGGTCGCAATCCGTAGTAGACTATTTGGCAAGCCAGGGAATAGACAGCGCAAGGTTGACAGCCCGTGGTTACGGTGAAGCTAAGCCGATCGATTCTAATGATTCGGAAGCTGGCCGTGCCAATAATAGACGGGTGGAGTTTACTGTATTGAAGAAATAAGTTAGCCACAGATTCACAAACTTAATCAGTGAATCTGTGGCTTTATTTTTATCAATTCTCTTCTTTCAAAATCTCATTTGCCCGCTCCACATCATTTTCAAAAACATGAATGCGAGCTTGCATGGACGTCATGTTGGGCAATGGATAAAGACCTGCCAGGTTTTCATCGGTCAAAAAGCAAGGAATGCCATATGCATCCAATTTGGTTTTGGCTATGTTGGCATCGATAGTACTTTCAAACTGCTTTAACACAATGATCTTATCGTTATCCTTTTCCATACAATCAAAGCTATTAAAACAAACTGAATTAAATTTCATATGAATCAACAGAGTTCAAATCACCACAAGAGGGTAATCATTGATATGGATGATGTACTTGCCGATGCTACCGGTCAGTTTATCAATTTTTATGAAAAGGAGTTTGGTATACGTGTTACCAAAGAATCCATGTATTTCAAAGAAGAAATGAAACGCTTTCCCGATCATCATGACGAAGTGTATCAATTCACGTTTCGTAAAAACTTTTTTCGTAGGA
>JANNSF010000281.1:0-25553 GCA_031402315.1 bacterium
CATCGGCGTAGACAGTTTGATCACCCAAAAACATCCGGATTGGCTTACCAAGGATCCTCAGGAAAAGGACGGGATCAAGCGTGCCGGTTGGCAAGGAGCGGATCAATTTCATAAGTGGGTCGATCTGGCATTGCTCGATTACGAATGTCCGGAGGCGCGCGCGCGTCAAGGGCTTTGGAATACGATGCTGCGCTATGCAATGCACTGGGCGGGATTAGCGGCAGAAACCGGCGGCGTGCTTCGCCTTGATAATCTTCACTCGAGTCATCCTAAATTCATGAAATGGGCAATGGGGCGAATTCGGAAAAGCTATCCGGAAATTATCGTTCTCGCCGAACTTTTTACGGATGAAGTGACGATCCAGCGTATTACGAAAGATATGGGTCTGCATATCATTTTGGCGACACAGTGGGAACATCCTTTCGTTCCGGAATTGCGCCGATTTCTGATTTATTTGCATAAAACGTCGAACCGCATTCGTTATTATTTTCCGATCTCATCGCACGACAGCGGTGTGCCCGCAAAAGAGTACGGCGATGTGCGCTCCACCGTGCCGCGAATGGTCATGAGTGTTTTACTTGGACCCGGGCCGACCGGCATCGTGCAGGGTGTGGAACACGGTGTTAAAGAGCAGATTCGATTCATTGGAGGGCCGAGCGAAGCCAAACTTTCGTCGGATGTTGATTTTAGCGGCTTGATTCGGTCGCTCTTCGATCTCGTCGATGCGCATCCGGCGCTCGGAGTGCCCGGTAATTTGACATTTATCGACGAGGGTCATATTGCGATCATGGCGGGAGTGCGTTTTGATACGGTCACCAAGCGGGCCGAGGTTCTAATCTTCGTCAATTTTGATATTTATGCTTTACAAACGCTGAATTGTGATCTCACGAGTATAGTAGACGAGGGCGAGGTTTTTCGCGACGCTCAGTCCGGAGAATCGGTGCACAGCGGGAGGATAAATATTACACTGGAAGCAGGAGCTTATCGCATTTTTGTGCGGGCGTGAAGTTTTTTTAGACCTAAGAATACTAAATAAAATCAAACTATCTTCACACGTGATCATGCGCCTTTTGATTCATCCATCAGATAGTGAATCACGTCCTCTGCCGAGTATTGCATTTTTTCCGTTGTTATCAGTTCGCGGATTGTGGCCAGATCATCACCGGATGTGACGAGAGGTTTTTCCAAATAACCGTTTGGGCGAAGCTGAGGAAAGCCCGCAGCGGCAACAAGGTTATTGCACAGACAG
This sequence comes from bacterium, assembly GCA_031402315.1. Classification (GTDB taxonomy): domain Bacteria; phylum CLD3; class CLD3; order SB21; family SB21; genus JANNSF01. Next base: position 1,250 of record JANNSF010000281.1, read on the forward strand.
GTTCGGTTAACCGTGTCTTCTATCTTTCCTCCTTTACGAATATAGTCATCGACGGGTTCAGCAGGGCATCGGTAATTAATCGTGCCGTCGGTATCTTTGAAGATCGTGCGAAGAAAACTCAGATCGCAAATACGAGGACGTGACTCATAGACCGATTTATCGGAAATAGTTCCGTCGATTTTCGCAATCTTGAATGGGAAACCAGTCGGTGACAGAGTAGGACTCGTAAACACAGGACTCTTTTCATCCAGTACTTGAGCCAGTACTTTCTTCTTCAGGGTTTCGGCCATTCCCGATTCATCGCAAAGTGAAAATGCCGTTCCAACCTGAATTCCTGCGGCTCCGAGGTCTAATGCTTTTTTCAGTTTGTCCGGGTGTCCGTATCCACCTGCGAGCCAGAACGGAAGTCCGAACGTTTTCATTTTCTCAAGATCCACCGCGTCTTTTTCACCATAGATCGGCTCACCTTCGGGCGTCAATTTCATGGCCCCGCGCGGAGGCGCGTTGTGACCGCCCGCGGTGGGACCTTCGACAATAAATCCGTCGATCGCGCCTTCGCTTCTTTTGATAAGCGCCTGAGCTAATACGGCGGAGGATACCACCGGTAAAAACTTAGGACGTTTGAGGGCTCCTAATAATTTGGTTATGCCTGGAAATATTTTTTCGGGATCAAAATGTATGCGAATGTCATCCTCCGGCGCAGCGTCCTGCACATCGAGACGGTAACTGACCGGCTTGTGATTGGATAGTTTATCAAGGACTCCGGCAACTTGTGTCGGTATTCCGGCGCCCATCAAAACGTAATCGACACCGGCGAGCATAGCGCCATAAAGCGAAGCCAGATTGGTGGTTTGGATTTTCTCCAAGAGATTGATTCCGACGATACCTTTGTGATTCTCTTTGGCGAGAAAGACTTCAACGTAATTCGCGATGGCGGTCAGCTGATCAAGAAATCGGGAAGGCTGAGTCGTATAAACCGGCTGTGATTTGTACGGCACCGTGGCGGCTTTGCCACCTTCTATGAAATAGCGGTCTAGGATAGCTTGCACAGCCTCCGGCAGCGAAAGGCTGGACAAGGCGCGACGCACATGACCTGTAATGTCCCCGTCCATGAGTCGGCACGTGAATATCCGACCGATCCCTGTTCCCGATACGACCCCCATCTGACCGGTCATGGCAACGGCCTTCGCCAGTCTCCAATCCGAAATAGCCACACCCATGCCGCCTTGAATAATAACAGGTAAACTCATCAAATCCTCCAAACTTATTGATTAGGGATACGCTTCTATGCAATTGTCATGGTAGGCTTCCGCCGTTTTTTTTCATATGAGATTTGTCATAGATTTTGGAGGGTCGGCTATTTTTTTTCGGCGCGGTATTTTGATTGCCCTATAGCAAAATTTGAATAAAAAACGGATTGAGTAGTTACTCAATCCGTTTCATCGATCCATAATTTTACGAATTCTATTTTTGCGCGAGCGAGGGCCTGAACGCATCAATACTTGTAACACAAAACCAGCCCACGAGGGCGATCAACAGCGTTTGTAAGTGCGCGGCACTCGCGGTTATCACAAAAGGGAAAATCCTGTCTTGGGGCAGATGTGGATTGCCTATCGCGGATCCGACAAGCGCAAATCCGTAAAGGGCGCCCCAAAATCCGGCAATAAATGCGACTTTCAGGTATTTGTCCGATTTCATGTCCATTCCACGAAATTTAGTAAAGATGCTCAAGACCACAAATAGAAGCCCCACGTAATTAAATAGGCATCCATCGGCTTTCCAAGAGAAGCCTTCGACGAGTGTTTCGAAAAAAATAGAAATTCCCGATTGCATAACGATACTCCCCTCAAGTTTAGTGTGAAATCCTCTGTATCCATTGCAAGCAGATTCCTAAATAGTTATCACTTACCTTAAGTAGCATTATAATAGTAGTTTACATTGAATCATTAATGAATGTTTTAAGTCGTTTACATCTCTAGTTTCACGCCCATCGTCGGAGCGATTTTGAAACCGCGCTTGTCAATTTTGCCGTCCTGATATTGGAAAAATTCTTCATTCACATTGAGGTGGCCGTACATATTGAGAATATCCACGAAAGCGACGATCGCAAAACGGCCGATCTGCTTGCGATAGTCGGCACGCACATTCCATGTGTGAAAGGCATCTAACCGGTCGCCGTTGTCTCGTGTAATCTCTTTGGAGTAGCGAAAGTGATTGGGGTCTGAAAGAACATTGCTGTGCAAAATGTAGCTGTCTTTCGGTCGACCTGTGGCGTATTTCCATTTCGTCGAGAGTGACCATTCCTTATTAAATTCGTAGCCAAGCAGGATATTAAAGATATTAGGCTGACTGAAATCCGAATTGTAAGAACCCTGACCATCATGGTCATTACGTTTGCTGGCCATGCGGGAATAGTTGACCTGCCCATACCACTTACTCGTAAAACGTTTGACGAGACTCATGTCCACGCCGCGCGCCCATCCGTCGCCCTGATTGGTGCGAACATCGCTCGTACGGTCGCTTTTGACAATGAGATCATTGAGTTGCTTATAATAAGTTTCGACCGTGAGTTTCAGATCGCTTCCGAAATACCGAGTCGCGCCGGCAATAAAATGGAACGCTTTTTCACTTTTCAGATTTTCATTGGCCGGATCGGAACCAATAATCTCAAGAGCCGGCGATTGATAATACGTCCCGGCCGCTCCGTTGATTGTGGTTTTAGGATCGATGATATAACTTACCGAAATTCGCGGCGCTACATAACCCTTTTTATTGAACGTGCTGTATTCGTAACGGACGCCGGGATTGAACGTCACGTATTTATCGAGGGTGTAAGATAATTCGGTAAAGCCGGAATACGAATGACGCGTCGTGTTGATGGCTGAATTCGTATTCGCCGGATTTCGCACAAGATAGTTCTTAGAAGGATCCGAGCGGTAATCATTGCGGTCAAAAATGAAGGTCGTATCAAATCCGATTTGCGTGAAGGCATAATCGAGATTGAATTGATTGACTTCTATCCCGCTCGTGGAGGATAAATTATTGGCAACTTGATAGGTGAAGTTGCTTTTAAATCCGATCTGACTTTCTTTGACGGATTGATTATAGATATTTTCACGCGTTTGTACAGAAGACCGCATGGGGGGATTGCCAGCAACGGGGTCCGTAAAGGCGCGGCCCTGGTGAAAGGGATTATTCCGGTTGCTGAAGTAAAAGCTATTTTCAAGAAAAGACTTAGTGTTTGTAAGCCAGCGCCAATTGAAGCCCAGGAGGTATTTTGTCTCACCACCGCGCGCCAGATCATTGCCATAAAGTTTGTCGCTTTCGAATACATGAGCGAGCGTCCGGTCAAATTCATCGTCCGCAAAAATACCGAGGAAAGAAATTTTGTGCCAAGGGTTTACATCCGTGGTTGTTTTTACAATGACGTCGGTATAACGCGGATGTCCGAGATCTTTTTGGCCGGTAAGATCAAGGATCGTTTTGAAATCCTGGTGGCGGGCGCTCATCATAAGGCTTGTATTTTTATAAATGTAACTGGGTCCGTCATAATTTGCTTCCCAGCCCAATACGTCGTACGTGCCATTGGCGGTTGGCGTTTCTTTATTGCCTTCTTTGATTTTGAGATCCACCAGTGATGCGTTTTTGCCGCCGTACCGTGCGGAAAAACCGCCCGCTTGAAAATTTGCGGTTTCAATTAACCCGGGTGTGAAAATTGAAAAACGTCCGCCTTGCGCCTCTTGTTCCTCAGTGCCGCCGTCGAAGTGAGAAACTTTGCTGAATGGAATATTGTCCACGAGAACGATATTATCGCGCGGACTGCCGCCGCGAACCGAGAAAGAAGAAAATTCACCGCCGGACGAACTCACGCCGGGTAGGGTCTCAATGGCGCGAAAAATATCACCGGTGGCGCCGGGCGCTCTTCGAATCTCTTCTCGCGTATAGTTGTAATTTGAAATAGGAGCTTGTTTGTCTTGCTCAAATCCCGATGCTTCGATCGTAACTTCTTCGCCTTCGATCGGTTGATCAATCATGGCAATTTCCCGAACAAAAACGGTTTTGCCGCGCACGACACGCACATCGGTTTCGAAATGCGTTTGATATCCGAGAAAATCGATTTGAAGTTTGTAAATATTCTCCGGCAGACTATTGATAGCATAATAACCTTCAAGATTCGTCACGGCGCCTAGTGATGTACCCACGACACGCACGCTCGCGCCCGGCAACGGTTGCTTACTTAGCTGGTCGATGATTTTTCCTTTTAGTGTGCCGATGTTTTCCTGAGCGGTGATAGCGGAGGCAAACGCAACAAGCAGAATTGCCATTGAGAGGGATTTTTTCATTAATACTCCTTTTTGTTTAGTTCTGTTAATTAAGTTTATGTTTCTAGTGTTTTTATATCATGTGTTCAACTGAACGGCGTTCAGTAAAAAAGCAATTTTTTTTAGTGGTTCGTTTTCGACGACAAATTCATAAAGCAATCAAGCGATTGATCCAGAAAGGGCTCAATATGTTCTTTAGGGATCGGCATAATATTACGGATAATAAGCGAGGACATGCCATGCACCATAGACCAACATGTGAAGGCGCCTGTTTCAACATCGGAACCCTTAAAATGCCCGTCATTAATACAATCTTGAACGATGGATTTGAGTAAGTTATAAGTATCTTCATCTTTGTATGCATCGTAGTCGCAGCCGTCGAGTAGCGTACTCGGATCCTGCATCATGAACATCAGGTCGTAGTATTCTTTATTGGCCATCGCAAAGTGTACGTAGGCGCGCCCGATTGCTTTGAGGCGGTCAAAGGGCGCCGGGCCCGCCGCACTTACTGCTTTCTGCATCGCAATATGCATGATGTGCATGCCTTCGCTTCGCAGCATATAGAATATCTCGTCTTTAGTCTGGAAATAAAGATAAATGGCCGCGGGGCTAAATCCGATGGCTTCGGCTATACGGCGCATCGTGACATTGGCATAGCCGTATTTCAAAAAGAGTTGCTTCGAATTTTTGAGTACGAGAGCCTTGATATCTTTTCGGTCAGAATCTTTTGGGCGTGTCATTTTTTTAAGTCTTTATTTTATAAACAATGTTTACTAAACGTTGTTAATATAATTCAAAGAACTCCATTTGTCAAGAAATATTTTCTATATTCTCGATAGAGGTCGTAACAAACTCATGTGCCATGCGTATTTATTCCGTCACTTCTTACGATTTATCCAAGAGCCCCCAATTGGAGATTCCCATGTTTCGACTACTTTCTTTCTTCGGACTTATTGCAATTCTTGCGCCTTCCGTATTTGGCCAGACCACGGGTTCCCTTTCGGTTGCTCCGGACACCGTACGATGGGTACTGCAGGGAAATGCTAAACCGAATGAATATTTTGGTCGTAAATGCCTTCTCCTCAGCGGAGGGGCTGCCGTTTTGAAAGATTTCGAATTGCGCGATGGCATTATCGACGTCGATGTGGCCACCCCGGCCAGCCGTGGCTTTTTCGGCATCCAATTTCGTATTACACCGGACGGCAATAATGCGGAATGGGTCTATTTGCGCCAACACAAGTCGGGGCTTGCCGACGCCATGCAATACACGCCGGTATTGAATACAGGACTCAATTGGCAACTGTACAGTGGGCCCGGTTTTATCGGCGCCGTCGAAATTCCAAAAGACGTTTGGTTTCATATTCGATTGGTGATTTCCGGAGCACAAGCCAAACTCTACGTTAAGGACATGGAAAAACCTGCGCTGGTAATGAACGATCTTAAAAGCGGTGTTCAAAAAGGTGAAGTCGCGCTCGCGGTTCTAACAGGTGCAACCTATTTCTCCAACTTTGAAATACGAAAGACGCCGGATGCCGTCTGGGAGCGCCATCAGCCATCGATGCCGGCCGGCACTCTGACGAAATGGAGTCTGTCGCCTTCCTACGATGCGCTTGAACGAAACCTCGAACGTGCGCTTACGCCCACGGAAATTAAGGCGATAACCTGGAAGGATGTAGAAGCCGAATCCCCGGGTTTGGTTACCCTCTATCGTTACTATGAAGCGCCTCATCCGCGCGTGACCTTTGCCAATGATTTTTCAAAGCGACTTGATCCGCAACCCGGCATGAAGGTCCTGTATGCCAAGACCAATATTGATTCCGACCGCGACCAATTGAAAAAGCTGTACATCGGCTACAGCGACGACGTCAGCGTATTTCTCAATGGCAAAATTCTTTTCACCGGCCGCAGCGCTCAAAATTTCCGCGATCCCGGATTTTTAGGGATCATGAATCCTGAAAACGACGCGGTATACCTTCCCCTAAAGAAAGGCTCCAATGAATTGATGCTGGCGGTGAGTGAACTCGGGGGCGGTTGGGGATTCATCTGTCGTCTGGCAGATTTTAAGGAATAATTGAAGTCGTTTTGGTCGTTCATATTTCCAAGTAAGAGAGCCCTTCAGAGGAATATTTTGATGCTATTCAAACTAATGGACAAGACGATTAGGACCGTTTTTATGGTCCTTTGTATTACTCATTTTTCTGCGCGTGCGCAAAACGATCGCAAGATGACAAAACTATCCGAGGGGGTTTATGAAATAGAGCACGCGGATGGGGAGGGTGGCAATACTACCGTCATCATTGGCGACCGGCAAGTCTTTGTTGTCGATGCCTGCTACCTTCCATCGGCCGCGCGTAAGGACATTGCCCAGATTCGTAAGTGGACCAATAAACCGGTCAGCTTTCTTCTCAATACACACTTTCACAACGATCATAATTTCGGCAACCGTGTCTATCTGGATTCGTTTCCGGCGCTCACGATCATCGCGCACGCGGAAACAAAAAATGATATGGACATGTTTGGCCCCGGTTCGGCTATGCGGCAAGAAAGAGGAGTTACGTCCCTCCAGTGGATGGTGGACTCGGGGAAAACAAAAGACGGCCGGCGATTAACTCCTGAGGAAAAAAAGGAGGTTACCGATGCCCTGGCGAGTCAGTCATCGATGTTGGCCGAACTTAAGAAAATAAAATTTCAGAGCGCCACGCTTACCTTCGAACATGACTTTATGATTGACCTGGGTAACCGCCCAGTGGAGGTTAAATTTCTCGGTAGGGGAAATACGTCCGGAGATGCCGTCGTCTATCTTCCCAAAGAAAAAATTGTGGTCGTTGGCGACTTAGTCGTGCACCCCCTACCATATATGTACGACGGGTATCCGACCGAATGGATCAAAACGTTGCAAAGCCTCAGCCAACTTGATGCAGGGACGATTATTCCGGGGCATGGGCCGATCCTCTATGATAAACTCTATATCTATCTAATGAGGGACTTAATGATAAGCGCCGTGGATCAAATGAATGCGAAACTCATACAAACATCACCGGCCATGTTTCAGACTCTTGACCGTGTAAAGGATTCCGTGGATTTAAACTCTTTCCGGCAGCGTTTTATCGGAAGCAACAAGGATTTAGACTACGCCTTCGATGCCATGACCGCCAATCTGATCAAAATAGTTTTTCAAGAAGCCAGCCTGCGCTGAGTCGTCGAATTGCGGCCGCGTATCCGCAAATCAATGGGTCCTTCAAATCATCTTTTGTCTGTTGAGACGTAAATTGTTGAACTCATTGGCATTAGGAAATACCAAAATTTCCTTATTGCCAAGAAAGCCGGGATAACTTACATTTATCAGCAATTCGCATAACAAACAATTCAATGGAGGAGAGCCTGATGAAAAAGCTTTTTGCTTTGACGATCCTGGTTTTTGGAATTCTTGTGGGCTGTGGAGAAAAAAAACCATCCGCCGAAGAAATCGATCACCAAATGGCAATGAAGATTGATTCCATGGCGACAGATCTAGGACAGTCAGCTGACCAATTGCTTACGGAGACGGATCAATTGGACAAAGACGCGGACGAATTACTCAAAGAATTAAACTAAAGGAGAAACTATGAAAACTATATTTCATTTTTTGTGCGTTGCCTTTATGGTGACAGCGGTTTCTCTGAAAGCCGTTGGACAAGGGAATTCCGATAAAAAAAACGAACAAGGGAAAAAAGAAGAAAAAGTTAAAGAACGAGGCAAATCAGAAGAGCACATGAAATCCGATGAAAAAGGAAAGGGCAAACCGTCTCAGGACAGCCTTGGGCGACTCGATGACGATCCGAACAAAGGGAAAGCCTACGGTAAAGACAAAGACGGTATGTCTGGTATAGAATTTGGTAAGATGCGTTCCAAAGATGCGAAAGCGAAAATGAAAGGCGAAGTGCAACGCTCCGGAGAATATGCTGGCCAGGTGGAGGAAAGAATCGTCGCGATCGAAGCGAAAATCAAAAAGGCTAAAGAGAATCTGGAAAAGAACAAAAAGGCCGGAAAAATCAAACCGGACGCCGCAAAAATGAAAGAAGAAAAGTTAAAATCACTTGAGGCCAAATTGGTGGATCTTAAAGGTAAGAGCGGCTCACTTCGCGAAAAATCAAAAAAACAAAAAGAAGCGCTGGACTCGTAATCATGTCCTGTTCAATTTTTCATGATATTAGTAACAAATTGTGGTATGATGGAAACAGCCAGAATTGTAAAGATCAAAATAGAGGAGCTTGTTTGTCCGATTATCAGGCTTTCATTCGTCATCATGTTAATTCACACATTCGTATTCTAAATCATTGAAAGGTTGAACGATGGAAAATCAAAACTATGAGAATCACACGCGTTGGGTGCCGATGTATCATTTCGTTGCGGGAATACTGGTATTGGCCCTCGTAATCGCCGCGGTGGTCGAATTCACCCGCGCTCTTATGTCCGGTCAGGGGATCTACGAAGCAGCCGAGTTCTTTGGAGTGGTTATCACCCTCATTACGGTGTATTGGTACGCAAGAGTATTTGCCCTGCGCGCGCAAGACCGTGCGATTCGTGCAGAGGAAAATCTGAGGCATTTCGTGCTGACCGGAAAACTGCTCGATCCGATAATCCGTATGGGTCAGGTGATCGGTTTACGTTTTGCATCGGACGGAGAGTTCGTCGCTCTGGCACAAAAGGCGGTTGCGGATAACATGAGTCAGACCGACATTAAGAAAGCCATCAAAAATTGGCGCGGCGACTTTCATCGCGCATAAGACAGGCCTAAATGATCCTTTTTATCGAAAACCATGACGAAAGTCATGGTTTTTTTTATTCCATTTAACAGATATTTAACAATTGGATAATCATTAGACAATGAAACGGTGTTATTTTGGTAATGCATGTATTTAATAACCCTATTGCGACAAGACGCGATAGAACACCTAAAATTGGAGGAACGATGAAGTCAATTATCACGATCATGGGACTATTGTTGGTAATCCATGTCGGCGCCAACGCGCAGGATCAACCGGCGGGCAAAGTGTCCGGCTATGTTTTCGGCGACTATTTTTACAAAATGTCTGGCCAGGAAAAAAAAGCGGTTTCGAAAGTTCAGTACGCCGATTCGGCGCTGAATAAATCGGGCGCTTTTTCGCTGCGCCGCATGTATTTGTATTATGAACATGCGATCAGCGAAAATTTTCAGGCTCAGTTCTTATTGGAAAGTAATGATGGTTCACTCGATGGAAGCGGGCGCTATACCACGTTTGTCAAACTGGCGAATTTGGAATGGAAGAATATCCTGCCTGATCAGAATCTCGCTTTTGGTATGATCGGCACGCCGACATGGGCACTATCAGAAAAGATTTGGGGCTATCGATCTGTCGAAAAAACCATCCTCGATATGCGCGGGCTGGGTGGCGCGTCAGATGTCGGCGTATCGCTAAAAGGCAAATTTGGAAAAGACGGGATGTTCGGCTACACCACTATGGTATCAAATGGTAATGGTCAGAAGCCGGAGAACAATCACTCCAGAAAATATTACGGTTCTTTTACGGTGAAGCCCATCAAGGCATTAGTGGTGGAAGCCTATACCGATCATGAATCGGCGATCACGGAGCCCAAAGCCTATAATAAATCGGCTTCTAAAACTACACTTAAAGCCTTCACGGCGTATCAAACGGATAAGTTCACGGTCGGTCTTGAGGCGTTCAAACAAACGCAAACCCTTACGGACACGTCGGATATCACACCGCTGGGATTTTCGATATTTGCTTCCGGAGCTGTCATGGGTAAACTTAGCGCTTACGGACGTTTTGATACATTTGATCCTAATACAAAGACTCCCAAAGCAGGCTATAAAGAAAGTTTTATCACCCTTGGCCTCGACTATCAGGCTCACAAGAGTGTCCATATCATGCCCAACTTGTGGGTGAATTCGTATTCTAAAAAAGGATCATCGCCGAATCGTGATTCCGATGTGGTTGCACGGATCACGTTTCTGTACGTTTACAATCGGTAATATTGACCTCGAAATAGTTTATAAATCCAGAGAGCTTTGGATTGATCGCGGGACGAATGTTCCGCGATTTTTTTTTGCAACTCATACACCAACCCCTAACCCCTTCCTCAAAACGAGGAAGGGAACCTTCCATCGAAAATCCAAATTAGCAGGTTCCCTTTCCTTGTCAAGGAAAGGGTCAGGCCTGCGGTGAGCAGTGTCGAACTGGATTGGTTGGCTCTCTTCATTTAACATTCCCATAACAATCAGATAATAACCACCTAATATTCCCGCAGTAAATTCCGACAGAAATATAATAGCAAGTATAGTACTAACCTAAATGGAGAGTAAAATGTCAAAGTGGATTCTAAACAGTGCGATGATCGCCAGTGCGCTCATGGTGGTATCTCTCGCGTCCTGCGGGGACAAGAAAAAAGAAATCAAATCGGATAGCGTAGCCATGCAGACCAGCGCGGCGGCCGTCTCAACCGCGGTCAAAGTCGAAGAAGGCATTGCAAAATATCAGAAAACAGGCGGTGTCTCGGGAAATGTCAACAGCATCGGATCGGACACGATGAATAACCTGATGACGTTCTGGGCTGAAGAGTTTAAAAAATTCTATCCAAATGTAAATGTCCAGATCGAAGGTAAAGGCTCGTCGACTGCACCTCCGGCCCTGATCGAAGGAACAGCACAATTGGGTCCTATGTCCCGTTCGATGAAAAAAGAAGAAGTTGACAAGTTTGAAAAGAAGTTTGGTTTTAAACCAACTGCCATTGCGACATCGTTCGACGGTCTCGCCGTCTATGTTCATAAAGACAATCCGATCAAAGGGCTGACCCTCCAACAAGTAGACGCCGTTTTTTCTAAAACACGCAAAGGCGGCGCTAAAAATGACGTCGTGACGTGGGGTGAACTCGGACTGGAAGGCGAATGGAAAAATAAGCCGATCAGTCTCTATGGACGTAATTCCGCCTCCGGCACTTACGGATATTTCAAAGAACACGCGCTTTTCAAAGGCGATTTCAAAGATCAAGTGAAAGAGCAGCCGGGTTCCGCCTCGGTTGTGCAAGGCATTGGTAATGACAAATACGCGATCGGCTATAGCGGAATCGGCTATACGACCTCCGATGTCCGTGCGATCCCGATTGCGAAAGATGACAAATCGGAATTTGTAATCGAATCCTATGAAAATGTCAAATCCGGAAAATATCCGCTCAGCCGATTTTTGTATGTATACGTTGCAAAAAATCCGACGAAAGAATTTGATCCGCTCGTGAAGGAATTCCTAAAATTCATCATGAGCCAGGAAGGTCAGCAAGTAGTCGCAAAAGACGGCTACATGCCGCTGACGACCGAGATTGTTGCCGAGCAACTCAAATTAGTTGAAGATAAGAAGTAAATAACTATAGATTGCCGGGGTTAGCAAAAGCCCCGGCTTTTTTTTAAATAAGGCATTGATGAAGCGTCCCAATTTTCGCCACATCACGGATAAGTTTGCAGCCGGTGTAATTACCGGCGGAGGAATTGCCCTGATTGTAATCATTTTGGGCATCATGAGTTTCATCGCTTATCAGGTCTTACCGCTTTGGAGAACGCCGGCTATTTCGGAAGCCATGTCGTCATCGTTTTCAGAATCTTTCTTATTCGTGGGCGTTGAGGAAAATCATGAGATGGCATTTGGTATTGCGGAGCATGGTGAAATCGTGTTCTTCAAACCGGGTCAATCTACGGTGATTAATCGTTCTGCCCTCCGCCTATTAAAACCGGGAGAAAAAATTTCGGTCGTGTCCGAGGCCTTTGGCCGTCAGACTTTTTCCGTAGGCACAAGTGAAGGGCGGCTCATCGAATTCGAAATCAAATTTAATACGACCTATGAATCGCAGAGGAAGATAATCATACCCGAAGTCATAGAGACCAGTGCACAAGCCATTGATCTCTCTTCCATAAAACAGTTGTCCTACGATTCGCGTGGCGAATTTGCCGCGACGTCCGGGACCAATCTGATCATCGGTCTGAAAGATGAAAATGATTCGACGCAAATACGGCGAGAAGCGTTTTCCGAAAAAATCACCGCGCTGGCTATTCGTCCGCTCGATCGTACGGTTTTTGTTGCCTATGAAAGCGGTCAGATTGAAATCCGGTCGCTCTCAAAAAAAGAAATCATGAAAAATCGGGATGGGATCGCCATTTCAGCTATGAATTTTCTAATTGGGGACATGACGCTGGTCGTAGCGGGAGCCGAAGGAAAACTTGAAGGTTATTTGCCCATCAAGGATCAAGGACAGACGTTTTGGAGGGCGGCCCGAAAATTTGAAAACAGTGAAGGAACAATCACACAAATTTTGCCTTCATGGCGCAATAAATGTTTTACGACGCGGGATTCCCGCGGCCATATCAAGCTCTATCATGCGACAACCGAAAGATTATTGGCGGATTGGCAATCGCCCATTGCAGGTGGTATCAATCTTTCTCCAAAATCGGATGGAATATTAGTTCAGCAGGGACAAGCCATAAATTTTCTACATGTCAATAATCCGCATCCGGAGACCAACGCGACCACCTTTTTCGGAAAGAATCTTTACGAGGGCTATGATGAAGCGTCTTATACCTGGCAATCAACCGGAGGTACAGACGATTTCGAACCCAAAATGAGTTTGGTTCCCCTGATTTTTGGAACGCTGAAAGCCACACTGTATGCGGTTTTACTGGCGGCACCACTCGGTATTTTAGGTGCCCTGTACGTTTCGCAATTTGCTCATCCTAGGATCCGGGTGATTATGAAACCCACCGTCGAGATCATGGCCGCCCTTCCCAGTGTGGTGATTGGTTTTCTGGCCGGCCTGTGGCTTGCACCGATATTAAAAAATGTGATTGTCGAAATATTTTTCATCATGATCATCTTTCCGCTTGTTCTGATTGCCTTTGCGATTCTTTTTGACAAGCTGCCTAAAAAATGGACGGATCCGTTTCGATATGGATACGAAGTAATCGCCGTCGTGCCTGCGCTTTTTTTGACTATTGCGGTCGGATACGGCATGGGTTCGTTTGTGGAATCCGCGGTGATGCATGGCGATTTTCAAAATTGGCTCTATTCCGCTATGGAAATTCGTATGGACCAACGCAATTCCATGGTGGTCGGAATTGCAATGTCCTTTGCGGTCCTGCCGATCATATTCACAATTTCCGAAGACGCCATGTCCAGTGTACCGCGTCATCTTACGAGCGCGTCGCTTGCGCTGGGAGCGACCCGGTGGCAGACCGCGGTTCTCGTGGTTCTACCGGCGGCGAGCGCGGGAATTTTCTCGTCCGTCATGATTGGTCTTGGCCGTGCCGTCGGCGAAACGATGATCGTACTTATGGCGACCGGAAATACACCCATTATGGATTGGAGCGTGTTTAATGGCATGCGCACGCTTTCGGCAAACATCGCCGTTGAAATTACCGAGGCGCCCGAAGGCGGCACACTTTACCGAACGCTCTTTTTATCCGGACTTATGCTTTTTACGATGACGTTTACGATCAATACGGTGGCAGAATGGATTCGAGCCCGCCTTCGTAAAAAATACGCGATGCTATAAACCATGAAAAAGCTTTTTAAATCCGGCGATATATTTTTGTGGTTCACCGCGGCCACGTTGGGCGCCATTATCATGAGTGTCCTCGGGCTTTTATTCGTCGTGAGCCTCAATGGTGTTGGCGTTTTTTGGCCGGCGTCGCTCGCCGAAATTTCTCTCAAAAACGGATCACGTTTTATCGGTGAAATCACGGTGGAAGAAAATTCGGAATCGCCGCGCATCCAGATTAAAACAGGCAACCGTGATATTTACGGGACCGATTTCAAATGGCTGCCGAGTGGCGAAATAAATTCATTATCCTATCCCGAGGATATTATGCTCGTTGAGCGGCGTGAATTTGGCCCGTTTCTGGGGCGCCTGATTTCTGTCGAAGAGGACGGCCGGACCATTGCCAGCGGTAATGAAGCCTGGAACACATTAGATAATCTGACGATCCGGGCGCAAAAGTTATTAGAACAAAAAAGTAAAATTGAAAAATATGAAATCGGCTCGATCAATTCTGAAATCGAGCGCTTGCGTCTTGAAATTAAGAGATTGAAGTTTTATGGTGAATTGGATTCATCACGGTTAAACGCCCTTGATCACGCCATCGGCCAAAAACAAAACGAGTACACGAGCTTACAAAAAACCGCCGACGATCTCGCGGGTCGGACGAGCGGCCTAATGGCGACGTTCTCCATCGCGGATGGCACGACGAAAAAAATCCACCTTGATAAAATAATTCGTTTCGCCGACCCCAATCGGATGGGAATATTCGAAAAATGGTTTTTCTATTTTTCAAAAGTGGGTGAATATCTTTTTGACGAGCCGCGCGAATCGAATATGGAAGGCGGCGTTTTTCCGGCAATTTTCGGTACGGTTATGATGTCGCTTCTGATGACGATTTTCGTCGTCCCATTTGGCGTTGTTGCCGCGCTGTATCTTCGTGAATACGCCCATCAGGGCTGGCTGGTTCAATTGATACGCATCGCGGTCAATAATCTCGCGGGCGTTCCCTCCATCGTATTCGGTATTTTTGGACTTGGGTTTTTTGTGTATGCGTGCGGCGGAACTCTGGATCATTGGCTATATCCGGAGCGGCTGCCCTCACCGACATGGGGCACGGGGGGAATTTTGTGGGCCTCGCTTACGCTTTCGTTATTGACCGTGCCGGTCGTCATTGTCGCCACCGAAGAAGCCCTGACGTCCGTGCCAAAAGGAGTTCGTGATGCCTCGCTCGCCCTCGGCGCGACCAAATGGCAAACAACCTGGAAAATTGTTTTGCCGGCATCCACACCTGGAATTCTGACCGGCATGATACTCGCGATGGCGCGAGGCGCCGGAGAAGTGGCCCCGCTGATGATCACCGGCGTTGTGAAGCTCGCTCCCAATTTGCCGCTCGATGCTAATTTTCCGTTCTTTCATTTAGACCGAAAATTTATGCATCTTGGGTTTCACATTTACGACGTGGGTTTTCAGTCGCCCAATGTCGAAGCGGCAAAACCAATGGTCTTTATGACCGCCTTGCTGCTTATTACAATTGTTCTTTTACTCAACTTGACGGCGATTATTATCCGTGCCCGTTTACGTAAAAAATATCAAGGATCAACGTTTTGATAAAACAACTAAAAAATCTATGATCGCAGAACCAAAAAATGCAACGACACCAAGGGAATCCAGTTCTCCTATGATGAGAGCCGTAGACATTGAAATGTATTACGGCACGCAACATGCGCTCAAAAATGTTTCCATGGACGTGGCGCAAAATGAAGTGACGGCGCTGATCGGGCCTTCCGGATGCGGGAAATCAACGTTCCTGAGATTATTCAACCGTATGAACGATCTTATTGAAAATGTCCGGATCGAAGGCGAAATCACGCTCGACGGGAAAAATATTTATGACAAGTCCACCGATGTGGTCGAATTGCGGAAAAAAGTCGGTATGATCTTTCAAAAATCGAATCCGTTTCCTAAATCGCTTTATGAAAATGTCGCGTACGGGCCAAAAGTGAATGGCGAAAATAACAAAGCTCGATTAGACGAAATCGTAGAACGTTGTTTACGCAAAGCGGCTCTTTGGGAAGAAGTTAAGGACCGCTTAAAGGCTTCCGCGTACAGTCTGTCCGGCGGTCAGCAGCAAAGGCTTTGCATTGCGCGCGCAATGGCCGTGGATCCGGAAGTGATTCTGATGGACGAGCCGTGTTCAGCACTGGATCCGATTGCCACTCAAAAAATTGAAGATTTGATTGAGGAATTAAAGCATGATTTCACGATTGTGATTGTCACGCATAATATGCAGCAAGCGGCACGCGTGTCGGATAAGACGGCGTTTATGTGGATGGGTGAATTGATTGAATTTAACAATACAAAAAAAATATTTACGTCTCCCGACAAAAAGATGACGGAAGACTATATCACCGGGCGATTTGGCTAAACCGGAGCCGCAGAACGAAAATTTATTACCCAAAGAGAGGCCAAGGGTAATTTCAAACGCATGGAGAAAAGAAAATGAATACGCAGTTTAGTGAGTTGTTAGGTAATCTTGAAAAATTGGTAATACGTATGGGAAGTTTGGTGGAAGGACAAGTTTCAAGTGCTGTTCAGGCCCTCGTGACGCATAATTCCGACATCGCACAAAAGGTCATTGATGGCGACGAAACGGTGGATCAGTTGGAAATTGAAATAGACGAAGCCGTATTGAATATTCTGGCTTTGCACCAACCGGTGGCCATGGACTTGCGCGACATCATCGGTATTTCAAAGATCAATGGCGACCTGGAACGCATCGGGGATCATGCGCTCAATATTGCCCAGTCCGTCAAAGTTATCAACGACAATAAGTTTAAGGGCATCCACGCGCAAATTTCAAAAATGTCCGATATCTCACAAAGTATGTTGAAAGATGCCATCGATAGTTTTATTCACAAGGACGCGCAAATGGCGTTAGAGGTTTGTAAACGCGACGATGAAATTGACGACCTGAACAAGTTTTTGTTTGCCGATATATTAGCCGGCATGATCAAAGAGCCGAAGAGCATTCCGATTTCGATGGAGATCATTCGGATTAGCAAAAATTTTGAGCGTATTGCGGATTTGTGCACGAATATCAGTGAAGACGTCGTGTTTATCCGAAATGCAAAATCGATTAAACACGCGCCCAAATCGTAAACGGAAGAATGGAGATTGCACGGTTGAATCGTGCTAAATTAATCGGATAGGGATATGAACAAAAAGCAAAAGACGATTCTTTGCGTGGATGACGAACAGGATATTCTGGATATCGTGTCGTATAATCTAAAGAAAGAAGGCTATCAGGTTTTTATCACCGACCGTGGCGATAAAGCCCTGGAGATGGCTGAAAAAACAAAGCCGGACTTAATACTGCTCGATGTCATGATGCCGGGCAAGGATGGCCTTGAAGTTTGTAAAGAGATACGCAACGCGCCACATCTCAAACATACGCACATTATTTTCTTAACTGCAAAGGCCGGTGAGATGGACGAAATTCTTGGACTTGAATTTGGTGCCGACGATTATATTACCAAACCGTTTAGCCCGCGAAAAATAATCGCACGGGTCAAAGCACTTTTCCGACGTATCGAAGTTCAAAAAGAAATCACAAACTCCCAACAAACGATCATCAAAATGGGCGGTTTGGAAATTAATCGGGTGAATTATACCGTCACTATCGATGGCGACGAGGTTAAGTTTTTGCATAAAGAGTTCGAAGTGTTATATTTCCTCATGAATCGCCCGAATATGGTTTTTTCACGCAATAATCTCCTTTATCACGTTTGGGGTGAGGACGCTTTTTTTGTTGATCGTACGGTCGATGTGCATATGACAAAAATCCGAAAAAAACTTGGCCGTTACAGCGATTGGATTGAGACGATTCGGGGCGTCGGCTATAAGTTTTCACCGCACGCGAAATGAAGACGATCCGTTACCAGATCACACGGGCGATGCTCGTGCTTCTCGTGATGGGATTTACACTATTGTTATTTGTAGTCGATGACCTATTGAGGCGCAATCTTCAAGAGGAACTCATTGATAACCTTAAGATTCAATGCCGACTCGCGGATGAATTGCTTTATCAAAAGACGGATTCTCTGGCGATCCTGCTGCCTCGCATCGCCGAATTGACGAGTGAACGAATCACGGTTTTGGATGAAGCCGGGCGTGTCTTGGGTGATTTTGATCAGGGCCACTTTACAAATACGATTGAGAATCATATTAACCGACCGGAAATTCAGGATGCGTTGAAAAATCTGGACGGCTTCGGCTCGGCCATTCGTTATAGCGCAACCGTCAAAGAAGACTTGGTTTACACCGCGTACAAATCCCCGCATAAACGGTTTGTGCGTCTGGCACAAAAGCAGGCTTCGATCGACGGCATTATCGTCAAGGTGCGGTGGATATTCTTTTCCGCGGCGGTCGGGGCCATTGGATTAGTTATCCTCCTGACGCTTCGCATTTCCAAAAGCATCACTCAGCCTTTGGCGGAAATTATTTCCGCATCAAATGAAATCAAATCCGGGAATTACGATCGCGAGATAATCGTCCAACAAGGCAACGAATTTGGTTCTCTCGCAAAAAACTTAAATGATATGTCGGCGAAGCTTAAAGATGATATTCGGAGGCTCAATGTGCTTCAGGACATCCGCAAGGATTTCGTGGCGAATGCATCCCATGAATTGCGCACTCCGATCAGTTCCGTCCGCGGTTACGTCGAAACTTTGTTGGATGGTGCGTACCATGACGAGGAGGTGAGCAAAAAATTTCTTGAGCGGTCGCATTCCAATATTTTGCGCCTTGAGAATATTGTCAATGATATGCTAGACCTTTCGCGCCTTGAGTCTCGCGATAAAGGACTCAGCTTAAGATATTTTGATCCTAAAGTGATGGTCGCCAATATCGTCGCGGACCTTGAAGATAAGGCAACGAAAAAAGGTCTAAAAATATCGTTGAACTACGACGCGGAAAGCGACTTTCGTCTGCTGGCCGATCCGTTTCAATTCGATAAAGCCGTCATAAATCTCGTTGAGAATGCTGTCAAGTACACGGACCAGGGGGAGGTTTCTGTATGTGGGGCCCTTGAAGAAAAATTCTTTGTTCTAAAGATTTCAGATACCGGCAATGGCATCCCGTCTGAAGAGATTTCGCGTATATTTGAACGGTTCTATCGTGTGGACAAGGGACGTGCAAGAACAGAAGGCGGCAGCGGACTTGGACTGGCTATTGTCAAGCACGTGATGGAAATACATGAAGGATCGGTGTCGTGTGAAAGCGAGGTTGGAAAGGGAACGACGTTTACGTTAAGATTTCCGAAGAAGTAGATTTTTTCTAGCCAACCAATCCCTGTCCCTTTCCTTGAAAAGGAAAGGGAACCTACTGATAGACATAGCTAAATCAGAAGGTTCCCCTTCCTCGCGGAGGAAGGGGACAGTCGTTGGTGTACAATAATTCTTAGAGTGATTCTTTCGCTTCCGCGAGCTTCCCCTGATCCAGTCGGATACTGCGTTGAGGCAAGTCCCTTACGATGTTATAGTCGTGCGTCGCCATGAGAATGGCGGTTCCCTCTTTATTAATCTTCACCAAGAGCTGCATTATTTCCATCGACGTTTCCGGATCAAGATTTCCGGTCGGTTCATCCGCGAGAATTACAATAGGCTCATTCACCAATGCACGCGCAATCACTACGCGCTGCTGTTCGCCTCCGGAGAGTTCGTACGGCATGCGGGTTTTTTTATTGGACAAGCCCACTTCAGCCAGTACACGCATGACTTTTTTTGGAATCTCGCTCTTAAGCGTATTGGTGACAACTAAGGAGAATGCAATGTTATCATAAACGGATCGGTCGCGCAGCAAACGAAAATCCTGGAATACGATACCGAGTTGTCGTCGCAGATAAGGTATTTCCTTCTTTTTGATATCGGCGGAGGAAAATTCGCCGATCGTCACAAGTCCTTTGGTGGGGAGCACATCCATGTACAAGAGCTTAAGAAGCGTACTCTTCCCCGCGCCGCTGGACCCAAGCAGATAAACAAATTCACCGGATTGCATAGAGAACGAAAAATTATCTAAACTCAATTTTCCGTTGTACTCGACGGAGACACTATCTAATTCGATCATCATAGTAAAAAAGTTATTCCACACCTTGCACGACAAAGGCTCCGGGATAACCGGTACCCTGAAGCGCTTTCTTCAGTTCATCCGCTTTCGAACGTACATCAAATCCACCGACCCAAACCTTAAATACTTTGTCGGTTTGTTTGACGGATACCGTTCCCCGTGAAGCCACGGTGGACTTCGCCTTATTGGCACTCGCAGACTCTTTAAATACACCAATCTGTACCCAGTAGAGTTCCGTGGACGGCATAAGCGCGCCTTTCATTTCATGAATCCAGGCATCGGGATAACCGGCGGCGATGAGGCGAACTTTTGTTTTATCCGCCTCTTCGTGCGTGAGATAATTGCCCACCCAGACGCGCCATTTCTGATCTGTGGTGTCACGTACAAGATAAACATCTCCATTAAGGAGCGTGTCTTTTTTTAACTGTTGAAAATTTTTAGTTCCATTGGCGGCGCTTCCGGCAAAAACTTGTACTCGAAACTTTGCCTTTTTCTCCGGAACAAATTCGGAGTACTCCATCGTGATTACAGTATCGGGCCGGATCGAATCTTTGACGATGTATTCTTCGTTGGGCAGTTTTTCGTTCGCCAGAAAATCGACCTTTTGAGACTGATTATTTTTTGATTCGTCGACCGCCTTGGTATAGTCGACATCGCTTTTCACAGTGGTGGGAGCCGTTTGACAGGCGCTCATCGATAAAATCAAAGCGGCGAAAATCATTGTGTTTTTCATAAGACTCCTTATCCTGAAATTTTTTCGCGTAAATATTCAAATGAGTAAATTCCCGAATCATGACCGTCCGACCAGGCGAATCGAAGGGCGTAACGCCCGACTTCCTCGACCGACGTGAAGGCTATGTTCTGAAAACTATCGGGACTCAGCGGCGTAGCCTCACCCCCATGTTTCGTACCGTCGCAAAAGGCGCACGGACAGTGGGCACGCAAATAGGCAAATGAAAACGCACTGGTCGATTCATCTTGCCACGTAAGTGTCATGAGTTTTTTATTTCGGTCAATGACAATGTCAGTTGGAATTTCAGCCATAATTTGCCGTCAACTTTGAATTAGATTTTACAAAAGCCAGAGTTTCTTGTTGAACAATGGCTTTATCGTAATCAAGCGTCGCCAAATGATACGTATTCTCCAGCGAAATTCCACGCTTGTTTTTTGATTGAACACCGTTCAATATCATTTCCATATTACGATAGGCAAACGTGTGATCCTCCCGGCCGTGCATATGAAGAAGGGGGCACTCAACTTTGTGAATTCTCTGCCGAAGAGCATGCAGCAATTTCTGAAGCTGTTCAATGCTCCGGAGTGGCATTTCGTGGTAGTGCACTTCGAGTTTGCCCGCATCCCGATTTTTGATATCCGGGCCGTTGTGCTTCTTTTGGTAGCGCTTAAAGAACTTCATGAAGGGTATGAAAAAGAGGATCCGATTAAATATTTTAGTTCCCGACGCGATAGTGATAATTCCGTCGACGGCATGAAAAGTCGAAAGATATAGCGCCAGACACCCGCCCATGGATTGTCCCGCAATAAACACTTCAGCGTAGCTTTTCTTAAGCTCCAGAAATTCCCGCTCCACAGCGGCATACCACATGGGCCACGTTGTCTTTTCCAGGTCCTGCCACGTCGTGCCGTGCCCGGGAAGGAGAACGGCCTTTACATCACAATCGGATTCAAAAAGCTTTTCTCCGAGCTCTCGCATGGAATAACAAGATGAAGTGAATCCATGAACTAAAAGAACAGCGGATTTTGATTTTGGCGAATGAAGAAAGAAAAAGGGCTCCGCGCCGGGCAGTAGATTCATCGAAATTATTTAAACGCCTGAAGTTTCTGCAAGATCGCGGACACGTCAAAGCCCTCTACGGACCCGGTAGACGCGAGTTGGTCAATAAGTTTCTCCATTCCGCCAATGGCGCTCTGCACGGCCGACAAATTATCCTGCGTGAGTACGGGTTTCCCTTCCTTGGCGGCTTTGAAACCGTCCTCAAGGAGCATCCCGATTTCCTCGATCGGTGCTAAACCAAGCATGCGGGCGGCGCCCTTCATGCTGTGTGAGGTTCGATGTAAGACTTCAATGGCCGCGGGATTCGAGGGGTTGGCGCTGAGTTCCGCAAATTTTTGATTCAGGGTTTTCAAATGCTCTTCGCTTTCGGCCTTAAAAACCGCCATGATTTCCATCATTTCCTCTTTGGAGAATTCCATGCCCGCCTCAGATTTAATAGTGCATTGGTTTCAAATCGGTTTTAATCTAAATCAATCAATGTAGAATTTCAATGGTTAGACATTATGAAAAAGATTGCGGAAATGGGCCGAAGACCCTTAGCTTCCCCGAAACTTTTGAACCTCGTTTTCGTAGTGTTCGTAAGTTGTTTCGTAAATACAATTATACCAGACGAGTAGGGAGATTATGGCAATCAAAAATCGTTACGGCTCAATTTTCGGAATTTTGATTTCCGCAAACATGCTGATGGCCAACCAATTGGCCTCCAAGGTTGGCGACTCAGGTCACTCTCTGGATGATGGGACCGGATTTAAGGCCAATCAAATCATGACGCTGGAACTGAAGCAAACAGAAACGCCTCCGGTTATCGATGGGGTCATTGAAGATGCCTGGCTTCTGGCCACGCCGTTTGGCAATTTTGTTGAAAATAATCCGACGGAAAATCGCAAACCCCTGGCCAGGACCGAAGGATTCATAACGTACGACAAGGACAATCTTTACTTTGCGTTCATAAATTATGATCCCGATATGTCCAAGCTTCGTGCGAATCTTTCCGACCGTGATAAGATGTTTCTGGATGATTTTGTAGGCGTGAATATTGATCCCTT
Organism: bacterium; assembly: GCA_031402315.1. Classification (GTDB taxonomy): domain Bacteria; phylum CLD3; class CLD3; order SB21; family SB21; genus JANNSF01. The sequence goes on from JANNSF010000281.1 coordinate 24,091, forward strand.
TGGCAATAAACAAACCAGCTACGAATTTTTCGTCAACGCAAGAGGCATTCAGGGTGACTTGATTTGGCAAAATAATTCGGGAGAAGACGGAAGTTACGATGCTCTTTGGCATTCGGAAGCCAAGATCTATGACGACCACTGGAGCGTAGAAATGCAACTGCCGCTTCGAAGTTTGCGATTTCCGAGCGGAGCAACCCAGGACTGGCTCATCCATATGCTTCGGATCTATCCCCGCGAAAGTCGTTTCCTGTATTCATGGATGCCCGTATCCCAAAATAATAACTCTCTTTTTTCGCAAGCCGGTCATATGAAATTTGAGACGGCTGAAAAAAGCGGAAAGCGATTGGAGTTCCTTCCTTACGTGCTGGGTTCCAACGCGCGATCGCTGGACGAAAAGAAGAACGGCAATGGAAAATGGTCACCGTACGATCGATCCGGCGAATTTGGATTCAACGCAAAGTACGGTATTTCTTCAAATCTTACGCTGGACTTCACCTACAATCCGGATTTCAGCCAAATCGAATCCGACGCAAGTCAAATAAGCACCAATAATACGTTTGCGCTTTTTTTTCCGGAAAAGCGCCCATTCTTTCTGGAGGGAAGTGACATCTTTTCGTACGATGGAGATTTTCGCCTGCTCTACACCCGCACGATTAATAATCCCATTGTCGCCGGAAAACTCACCGGAAAAATCGGGAAGGCAACGATCGGCGTGGTGACGGCATATGATCAGACGACGCCCTATATCTTGCCCTTTGAGGAGCAGAGCGAATCGGCCAATTCGAATACAAATTCTATTTCCAATATTGCGCGCGTAAAATATGATTTTTACGATCAAACCTACGTTGGCGCGGCATTGAGTAGTCGTTCCTCCGGCAAAGGCCGGAATGCGCTAGCTTCCGTCGATGGAGGGTATCACATTTCGGACAAATGGAGTTTGAACGCTATCGCCGCCTATAGCTCAACGACCGAGCCAACCGATAGCGTTTTAAATGAGGACATAGATAATCTGAGTTTCAAATCCGGAAAAACATCCTACACCTCACTTCTGGATGGAGAAAAATTTAGTGGAGCGGCGTTTCGCACGACGGTGAATAGGAATTCGCGTAATTGGAACCTGTTTGCATTTTATCAAGATGTTGCTCCGACCTTCCGCGCAGAAAATGGATTTATCAACGCCAACAATAATCGTCAGGGCGGTGCATGGAATGGCTATTCCTTTCGTTTTGATAAAAATCCGGTGGTCAATGAAGTTCAGCCCTCCATGTTCTTTTACCGCAAATATAACTACGACGGCCGATTGAAGGATGAGGTAGTGGCATCGGAACTATTCATCGCGTTTAAAAAGCAGACGTATTTTAATATTGGCGGCCCAATCGTCAATAATGAAAACTACAAGGGCCATCAGTTTGACCGGATGAATCGTGTTTTCCTTTCTGTCAATACGCAGGCTTTTCAACGTG